>CAMOUF010000112.1 GCA_946626395.1 uncultured Clostridia bacterium | reverse complement strand
CGTGCGGGTGTCGATCTTGATCACGTCGCCGATGTTGATGAACAGGGGCACCTGGATTTCATAGCCGGTCTCGGTGGTGGCGGGCTTGAAATTGTTGGTGGCGGTGTCGCCCTTGAAGCCGGGTTCGGTCTTGGTGATTTCCAACTCAACAAAGTTGGGGGCTTCCACAGAGAAGGCCTGGCCTTTGAAGTAGCGGATGGTCACATTCATGTTTTCCTTGACGAACTTGATGGCATCTTCCACGGCGTCCTTGCCCAGGGGCATCTGCTCGAAAGTTTCGGGGTCCATGAAGTAATACAGGTCGCCATCGTTGTACAGGTATTGCATTTCCTTGGTTTCGATGATGGCGCGGGGCATTTTATCGGTGGGGTTGAAGGTGCGCTCCACAACAGCGCCGGTCATGACGTTCTTGATCTTGGTGCGCACGAACGCGGCGCCCTTGCCGGGTTTCACGTGCTGGAAATCCACGATATTCCACACGCCGCCGTCCCATTCGATGGTGATGCCCTTTTTGAAATCGCCAGCAGTAATCATTGTAATTCCTCCATTTGTTATAATATATTGCTTGCAAAGGGGCCGATCACAGGATCAGCAGCGCCTTTTGTGCATGTACTAAGGTGCGGCCGCCGTTTGCGGTGACCACGCAGGTGTTTTCGATCCGAACGCCGCCCAGGCCGGGCACGTAGATGCCGGGCTCCACGGTGATGGTGGTGCCTTCCTCCAGCAGGTCATGGCACACCTGGGACAGGCGCGGACTTTCATGAATGTCGATGCCCACGCTGTGGCCCAGGCCATGGCCGAAGCGGCCGGCGTAGCCCGCGCCGTCGATGATACGGCGGGCTTCGGAATCAATCTCGCTGCACACCTTGCCGGGGGCCAGCATGCTTTCGCAGGTTTCCTGGGCCAGGAGCACAGTGTCGTAGATCTTTTTCATTTCGGGGCTGGGGGTTCCAAGCGCCAAGGTGCGGGTCATGTCCGCGCAGTAGCCGCCTTTTTTTGCCCCAAAGTCCAGGGTGATCATTTCGCCTTTTTCAATTTTCTTGTCGCTGGGAATGGCGTGGGGGAGAGAGCCGTTCACGCCGGAGGCCACGATGGTGTTGAAGGCCAGGCTGTCCGCGCCCAGATCCATCATGGTGTAGTCCAGCAGAAGCTGCAATTGCTTTTCCGTCATGCCGGGCTTGATCTGATTAAGAATCCTGTCCAGGGCGCGGCAGGAAATATCGCAGGCTTCTTCCATCAGCTTGATTTCCCCGGGCTCCTTGATGCGGCGGGCCTTTTCCGGCGCGCCGTTCAGGGGCACAAATTCCACCTGGGGAATATCCTTTTTCAGGGCTTCAAAGGAACGCACGGTCACCTGGTCGTCTTCATACAGGACTTTTTTGACGCCATGGGCGGCAAACACCCGGGCGGCCAGCATGGCGTGGCTTACGCCCTTTTCCACCATCATGACATTCCAGCCGGGGGCTTGGCGCTCCGCCTGCTCGGTGTAGCGGAAATCGGTTACGATGGTTTTAAATCCTTTCCCAACGGCCAGCAGCCCCTCGCCGGTGTAGCCGCTGAGATAAAAGATGTTGGAGGGCTTATGGATCAGCACGCCTTCGCCTGCGCCCACGCCCGCCAATTGAAGCGTTTTTTCCAGTCGGGTCATTGTGTCAGAAACCTCCAAGCTGGCATTTTAAAGAATGCCACATTGTATTTTAACATATTCACGCAAATCGCGCCACCCCTAAAAACCGAAAACGAAAAATTTTTTATTCAGGCTGTCTCCTTGCCTGCTTCCAGCCTTTAGTCGATCCCGCTTTTGGTCATCAGTTCCCCGGCCACGGCGATCTGCTCGCCGATGAGCTCCACCACGTCGCTGCCGGTAAGCGCGCCGCCGTCCTCTTTTGTTTCCCAGCCGCCCACGATCACATTGCTCAGGGCGGCTTCCAGGCAGGCGGCCTCCCGGCTGAGCTTCAAAGAGCACCGCAGCATTTTCCCCACGGCCAGCGCCGCGGCAAAGGGCCCGGGCACGGAGCCGTCCCGGGGAATCCAGGGAGCGTATACGCCGATGGACTCATCAAAGGCAAAGTCGTGAATGATGTTGGGATGGGTGCACAGGGCGGCCCCGGCGGACAGCATGATGCCCCCCGCGTAGGGCGGGCACAGCAGCATGCCCATCCGCTCCGGCGCGGTGATCATATCCCGGATGGCGTCCGGCGCGGTCATGGCGTGGGCGGATACGTTGGCGAACGCCGCTTCCTGCACCCGGATGGCGGCGTCCCATTCCGCCTTGCTTTTTCCGGTGGGGGCGGCGTGGCAAAGCCGCACATCCATTTCCTGAGACAGGGAAAAGGCGGTGCGCATGGCCTTGCGCAGGGTGTCCTCATCCATGGAAAACACCGATCCCACATACAGGCTCACCGGCGTTTCATGCCTGCCGCAGAGCACCTCCGGCACCGAGAAGGACCGGATCAGCAGGGGCAAATCCAGCGCGTCGTAAAGATCCTGCACGCCCTCCACCATGGCGTCGCACACGAACACAGCCTGGCACTGCTGGCAGGCAGCCACCGCTTTGTCGGTGAGGGCCTCGCCGCTGAAAGCCAGGGACTTTTCTCCGATCTTTTCCTGCATCATGGAAAAGGTATGATCAAAGGCGGCGGACAGGTCGATCAGGATTTTTTCGGCGTATCCGGCGTTGACTTCATCCTGCTGTGAGCCGGAGAGCAGCATGATCTTTGCGCGCAAGGAACATCCATCCTTTGTTTTTCAAAATGGTTGTCAGGCAGAAATATTTACATTGTCCAGATTTCCACGGCCAATTCCCCGTCAATGGGCGGCACCTTGACGGCGATCAATTCTGATTTGGAGGTGGGGATGTTTTTCCCCACGAAGTCCGCCCGGATGGGCAATTCCCTGTGCCCCCGGTCCACCAGGATGGCCAGCTGGATCAGGGCGGGGCGGCCCATGGCAAACAGCGCTTCGATGGCGGCCCGGGCCGTTCTGCCGGTGAACAGCACGTCGTCCACCAGCACCACCCGTTTTCCTGCTATGGGAAAGGGCACACAGGTTTCGTTCAGATGAGGGAGCGCGTCCTCCGCCGCGGGGGTCAAATCGTCCCGGTACAGGGTAATATCCAGCACGCCGACGGGCACGGCCTTTCCCTCGATCAGCGCGATACGGTCAGCGATCATATGGGCCAGGGGTTCGCCCCGGCGGCGGATGCCCACCAGACACAGGTCCTCACAGCCGCCGTTGCGCTCCAGGATTTCGTGGGCAATGCGGGTCAGGGCCCGGGCCACCGCGCTTTCGTCCATGAGCCGGGCTTTCAGGGCGGGCATAAGGTCACTCCCATTCCAAAGGCAAATTGGTTACGGCGTATTCTAAGTTTTTGATGTTTTCTTTCTTGGTCATGGTGTTGACCACGGTTTTGATATTATCAGGCTCGGTAAAAGGCGTGATGGCGAAATCGTTGTAGTCCCGGCGGGAGGAAATGCGGCAGGGAATGATGCGGAAGGGGTTCCCGACGATCTCCCCGTTCTTGACCCGGAACTTGCACTGGAAAATGAAGGTGCACATATCGCTGGGCTTTTTGTTGCCCGCGAAGGAGCAGTTGCCCAGGGAGTACACGATATAGCGCCCATTGTACTGCTCGATGGGGTTGATGCGGTGGCTGTGGTGGCCCAGCACCAGGTCGGCCCCCGCGTCGATGGCGGCGCGGCCCAGGGTGATCTGCCGGTAGGGGCTTTCGTTCCGGGGGGAATAATCCAGCTCTTTGCCCCAATGGAAACTGACGGTCACAATATCACAGGCATAGGTTTCTTTGGCGGCGGCGATGTCGGCGGCCACCTTTTCCTGCAGCTCCGCGGCCTGCATTTCATCGCTGCGCAAGGGCGGCACGATCTGATAGGCCAGCATCCCGATGCGCAGGCCCTGGGCTTCGTAAACCGCCATATGGTTTTTGTTGGCCCATACCACCCCGGCGCTTTCCATGGCGTTCACGGTGGCGTTGAGGCCCGCTTCGCCAAAGTCACCGATGTGGTTGTTTTCCATGGTCACGGCTTCCACGCTGTTGTTTTTGAGCACGCTGGCATAGGCAGGATCGCCCAGGAAATTAAAGGCGTCTTTCTTTTTCCAGCTTACCTGGCTTTCATCCGCCAGTACGCCTTCAAAATTGGCGATGGTCAGATCGTCGGAGGAAAAGATATCCAGCACATTCCGGAAGATAAAATTGGGGTCGTTATTTTGCTTTTTCAGCTCCTTGTCAAACAGGCCGCTGCCCTTGCGTTCGTGCTGCACATCGTAGCCAATGGTCACGTCGCCCACGGCGGTGATGGTGATTTCCACGCTGCCGTCCGCCTGATAAACGGGCTCCGGGGTGGCGGTGGGCTCGGGGGTAGGCAGGGGCGTTGAGCCGGGAGCGGGCGCGGCGGTAGGCGGGAAGAAAATATCCAGCAGGGATGTGTCTCCCTCCGTATCCTCAGCCCAGGCGCATTCCAGCCCCAGGGTGAAAAGCAGGCAAAGCAACAGCAGCACGGACAAAGATTTCCGCATGGTTCCCTCCTTAGATCGACTGAATAAATTTTTCCATCCGGCTGAACGCCTCCAGCATCCGGTTCAGGTCGGTGGCGTAGCAACAGCGGATGTGGCCCGCGCCGCTTTGGCCGAAGGCGTCGCCGGGTACGCATACCACCCGGTATTCCTTCAGCAGCCGGGTGCAGAATTCCTCGCTGGAAAGCCCCGTTTCCCGGATGGAGGGGAAGCAATAGAAGGCCCCCCGGGGCTCAAAGCAGGAAAGGCCCATTTTCCGGAAAGCATCCAGCATCACCCGGCGGCGGCGGTCGTAGCTGCGGCGCATGGCGTTTACGTCCTCATACCCTGTTTCCCGGTTCTTTTTCAGGGCCTGGGTGCCGGCCACCTGGGCCTGGCGGGGTGCGCACATGATGGCGTACTGATGGATTTTATTCATTTCATACAGGATT
>CAMOUF010000111.1 GCA_946626395.1 uncultured Clostridia bacterium | reverse complement strand
TGTTTTTGCTGCGGCGGTTTTTCCCGCGGCGGCCTCCAGCAAAGATTTCTGGGTCACGCCGGTGGCCTTGGCAATGGCCTTCAATTCCGCCTGGGTCAAATCCTTTTCGCCCCGTTCCGCCTTGCTCAGTTCGCTGGCGGACAGCCCGTCGATCATGGCGGCCAGCTTTTCCTGGCTCAGTCCCGCCTTGGTACGCGCTTCCTTGATCAGCTCGCCCACCTTCTTCTGTGCCATGGTTGAACCCTCCCTGCTGTGTGATTTTTCTTTTATCATACCATATTCCGCATTCCGCCGCAAGATGCAAGTTGATTTTGCCCTTGCTTTTGAAGCGCGCCTTTGCTATACTGAAGAAAAAAAGGAGGCCGCCAAAATGCATCCTCTTCTGCTGTGCGTTCATATGGAGAGCGCCAAACTCATGCGCGTTTCCTTTGCCGCCATGGCGCTGGGCATTCAGGTAAAGGAAGTCCGGAAGGATCAATGGGGCCAGACCGTGGGCGCTCTGTGCGGCCTGGATCAGGAAAACCCCAAAGCCCCCACGGGAACCATTGAAGAGGAAATGCTGATCATGGCCTTTTTCCCCAATAATTTGATGGATGCCTTTCTCAAAGAATTGCGCAGCAGCGGCTGTGCCGTGCGCTTAAAGGCGGTATTGACTTCGCATAACCGCGCCTGGCCCCTTTCTTTCCTGTATCAGCAGCTTCTTGCGGAAGCGGCTTCATTTCAAAAATAATGGCGTAGAAAAACGCAAGACGGAAAAGAATCGTTCGCCTTGCGTTTTTTCTTATTTCACCGGGAAATCAAAGCCGTTCTTAAAGGGCTCGTTTACGAGGCGGTAGTGCCACCATTCATGTTCAAAAGCCTTGAAGCCGTGCTTTTCCATGACGGAGCGCAGCAAATTGCGGTTGGCCGTTTGTTCCGGCGTTACGCCCTTGGCCCCGTGCCAGGCCAGCTTCCCAAAGTAATCAAAACCGGTACCCATATCCAGGGGGATACCCTCCAGGTCCGTAATGGTCATGTCGATAGCGCTGCCCCGGCAATGGGCGGAATTCCTGGCGATATAACCCTGATCCACCAGCAGGCTTTTCTTTTTGAATTCCGGGTAAAACTCCGCCTGCATCCGTTTATCCTTAGCATCTTTGCTCCAGCGCACAAAATGCTTTACGGCGCTTTGCGGCCGGTAGGCGTCGAAAATCATGATCCGATATCCCATGGTCCGGAATTCATCAGCGGCTTCGGAAAGGGCCCGGGCGGCTTCATGGGTCAGAATCGCCAAAGGCGCTTCATAGCCGTCGATAGGGTCTCCCACAAAATTGTGGGTGCCCGCGTAGCGGATATCCAGGATCACGTCGGGAATGATCTCATGCACGTAGCAAAAGCCCGCCGGCAGTTCATGGGCAGGTGCGGGCGTTTCCTCCGCGCGGGCCCAGGGAAGCAAAAGCAGGAAAGCGGCGGCCGCTAAAATCAGCCGCCTGCTCCAATCACCGGCCGTCGTCATAGGTATACTTCACTTCCTGGGGATGGCCCCACAAATAATAGGTCACGTAAATATCCCGCACCGGATGGGGCGTGCCCTCCGTCAGCAGCACGCACCACACATCCCGGTTTTCTCCCGGGGGGATAATGATTTCCCCGGCGGTGTCGCCGTAAAAAAGCACATCCCCCGCCATGGGTGAAATCTGCATTTCCACCATTTCCGCCGGCACCAGGCACCGGTTTTCCAGGCGCAGGGTGTAAATGTAATAGGAATAGTTCTCCGCCGGGCCGGTGAAATCCGTCTTCAGCACCGTGCCCATCAGGCTTTGGCGCTCCACTGCGGCCCGCAGGGCGTCAAACTGGGCAGCCCGCTCCCCGGCGGGCAGCACCTCCAGGCTTTTGCCCATCACCTTCAAATCGGTATTGAACAGGGCATAGCCCAGCGCCCCGCCCACGATCAGGGTCAGTACGATCAAAACAATGGCTGCGGTTCTCAATTGTTCCCCTGCGCCTCCATCTGGGTCAGAATCCGGTTCATTTCGTCAATCATTTCAGCGTCCTTCAGGCGGAACTTGAATTCCACCCGGCGGGAGGCGTCCATGTCCACCGTGCCGTCGGAGCGGTAAATGGGATCGGAAAAGCTGCGGCCCTTGGCGGTGAGCAGGCTTTGCAGCTGGCTCACCTGGCTGCGGGTCAGAGAGGACAATTGCAGGCAGTATTCCGCCACGGACAGG
Organism: uncultured Clostridia bacterium; assembly: GCA_946626395.1. Taxonomy (GTDB): domain Bacteria; phylum Bacillota; class Clostridia; order Christensenellales; family Aristaeellaceae; genus RUG563. Next base: position 13,298 of record CAMOUF010000111.1, on the reverse strand, counting down.
GCCCGGTTCTGGGACAGGCGCAGGTTCGCCAAATAGGTGCCCGCCGTATCAGTATGCCCTTCGATGACGATTTCACCCACATAATCGGCGTACTCCTGCCGCATCAGCACCCCCAGATAGACCGGCAGGAACCGGGACAAAAGCGCGCGGCCTTCGTTCTTGATAGTGCTGGAATTGGAATCGAAGAACACCGTACTTTCCAGCACGATATCGCCGGTGGTTTTATCCACTGATGCGCCCAGGTTGGCGGCAGTCAGGGCCCGGCTCAATTCCTGAATGATCTTGCTGCGCACGCCCACCATATCGTCGATGCGGCGCTGATAGCTGATCATTTCGTTTCGCTGGGCGTCCAACACTGTCTGCATGGCGGCCAGGGCGTCGGCCTGCTCCGCCAGCTGCAATTGAAGCAGAGCCTGCTCTTCTTCTTTTGTTTTCAGGGCAGTCTGGGCAGCGTGGAGGTCGTTTTCCTGCTGATCCAATTGGATTTGAATGGCGGCCAATTCCTCCTGCTTGCCCATGAGGGTCACATTGGCGGCCTCCAATTCCTGCTCCCGCTGCACCAGAGTGATGGTTGCCTTATCCAGCTCCATCTGCTGCTCGTTCAGCTGCTGGGTTTTGATTTCCAGCATGCTGTAATACTGGTACACACTGTAAATCACCGCCAGCACGAACACCAGCAGCAGGGAGGCCATCATATCAGAATAGGAAATCCAATGGGCGCCGTGGTCGCCCCCGGAAGGGGCCCGGCGAATCCTTCTGCGTGAAAGCATGTCAGGCCTCCTTGGCGGGCTTTGCCTGCTTTTCCAGTTCGGCACTCATGGCGGCAATGGCCCGCTGCAGCTGGCTCAGGGCCTTGACGCAGCCCTCAGCCTGCTCCTGGAGCTGGGCGATCTGGCCGGGGTTTTCCGCGTTCAGGCGGCGGATATCCTCCAGTTTTTCGTTCATGGCGTTTAAGGCCCCGTTGATGTTTTCATCAAACAGGTTCATGGCCCGGCTGAAGCCGCCGGACAAATTCTGGACAAAGGAAGAATAGGTTTCCGCCAGGCGCTTGCTGCTCACGTCCATCTGGGCGGTCATGTTGGCCGTCACGTTCATGGCCCCGTCGGCCTGCTCCTGCACCGCCTTCATGACCCGGCCGCTCCAATCGGCGTAATCCCGCATGGAGGAGCGGATTTCCTGCTGAGCGGCATGGAGACCCTTCATGAAATCGGTCTGCTCCTGGGAGGCGGTCATCATGCCGGAGAGCACCTGACTGCCATGGGTCAGGAACGCGCCGCTGCTTTCCTGGGCCTGTTCAATGGTTCCGATATAGCTTTCAAACCGCTCCATCACCCGCTGGGTGGTATCCTGCACCTGATGCATGCCATTGAGGATTTCCTCGGACGCCTGCATGGCCCGGTCCAGGGATTCATAGGATACCGCCTGGGCCTGGTTCACCTGGGACAGGGTTTGGCCAAGCTGAACAAACTGGTTGCCCAGCATCCGGTTCATTTGATTCACGAACTGGGCGGCGATGTTGGCCACGCCATCCAGCTGGGCCTGGGTCTGGCCCAGGATAAAGTTGTTCATGTTCTGGGTCACGGGGTTCAGGGAGCGTTCCACCGAGCTGATGATACCATCGCTGACCCGGGCTCCCATATCGGCGGACAGGTGGCGCAGCAGCGCGGCCCGGTCTTCCTGCTGGCAGATCATCTGCACGTTGTCCTCCAGGGGCTTTTGCATCACCAGGTCCGCGAAGGCATCGGTGAAATCGTCAATGGCCCCGGTGGCCGTGCCGTAGGCCATGCGGTTGAGCATATTAAAAATCAGGGAGCAGGAAATACCGGCGATGGAGGTCATGAAGGCAAAGGTCATGCCGCCGATGAGCTGGGGAATGCCGTCCATGGTTTTGCTGGCGTCGCTCATATCCAGGCCGCCCAGGCCCCGCATCAGGCCAATGAAGGTGCCCAGGATACCCAGGCTGGTGAGCAGGGAGGGAATCACCTCGCCCAATTGCAGATGCCCCAGGCCGCCGATCACCGTGTCGTCGTTGATATAGTCCTCCACGTTGCAGTTCAGGCCCCTTGCGTCCAATTGCTCCGCGTTTACCAAAAAACGCCGCCAGGGCCCTTGCAGCTCCTTGCCCAGAAACAGCACGTCCTGCCAAACCGGGCGCCCTTCCCCCGTGGAGGTTTCCAGCAGGCGAATGCCCCGCCGAAGCCGCCGGGAGCCCCGCAAAAGGGGAAACACGCATTTAAAAAGGCCCGTCAGCATCACCAGGGCGATGGCAGCATAAATTAATAAATCAGTCAAATTGGCAGCGAGGTTGTCCATGATTCCATTCATTGTAATAAAACCCCTCCTTCCGCTGCGTTTCATTTCTTATTGTAACGGATTTCTTCCAAAATTGCAATGAAATTGTAACGAATAAGATTGTAAAAATTTAATGATTCACAGCGGGAATGGAAGTTCAAAGTTCTTAGTTCCAAGTTCTAAGCAGATATCGTTCATCACAATCATTCGCTCCGATGGCGAAGGACTTGATTTGCTTGGAACTGAAAACTTGGAACTTAGAACTATAATAAACATACAATCGCGCCCCTTGCGAATAATTTACATTTTCTTCTCCGCCATTTCATTGACATTCCCGCGGCTTTGGATTATCATGATAGGTGGTAAAATTGTTGATTCATGGCTTCGTCGGGAGAAGGGGCCGGGAATCGTGATCTTGAATTGGAGGCTCTGTTTTATGCGCGTACTACAAAAGCATGGGTGGGCGGTGCTGCTTCTGTCGGCGCTGTTTCTGTTCCTGGGCGCTCAAGCCTGCCGGGCGGAAGGCGGCGTAAGCGGCCTGGTCTGGATCGAAAAGAACGTGGACGGCGTGTTTTCCACCGGAGAAAGCGGCTATACCTTCGGCGCGAAGGTGACCCTGGAGCGCCGCATTCCCGGCCAGGAACCCACCTATATCAACCGGGTATCTGATCAATCCGGCAATTTTATTTTTTCCAACGTGCCCGCGGGCGAATACCGGATGCGCATCGAGGTGAGCCCCGATTACCGCTTCACCGTGCACGGCCTGGGCAGCGCCGCGCTGCCCGCCATGGGCAATGTGAGCTTTTCCCCTTATTTCCAGATCGCAGACGGCCAGACCCTGACGATGAACGTGGGTCTGACCCGGAACTACTGCGCCGTTTCCCTGATCGCCTTTGTGGATGAAAACGCCAACGGCGGCCGTATGCAAGCAGAACCCACCGTGCGCAGCGTGCAGGCGGATTTGATTTATGAGTACGGCGGAGAAACCTATGTGGTGGCCTCCGGCACGACCAATTACCAAGGCGAGCTGATCATGCGGGATCTGTCCCCCGCCACCTACCGGGTGCGGGTGACCCTGCCCGACAATCTGGTGATCGGGCCCCTGGGGCAAAAGCTGAATAACTTCTACAACTGCTTCTATCCCAACGCTGACAATACCGGAATCACCGCGCCCTTCACCCTGAACGCCAAAGAGAGCATTGGCATGGGCATCGGCATGGTGCGCACCGGCTCGCTGACGGGCAAAATCTGGAATGACGCCAACTTTAACGGCCTGTGGGACAGCGGCGAAGGCGGCCTGCCCCAGGCCACCGTGACCCTGTATTCCCCCAGCCTGGGCCTGAACCGCACCGCCGTGATCAGCGAAAGCGGTGAATACAGCTTCCAGGGCCTGCAGCCCGGGGAATACCAGCTTTCCTTCCAGCTGCCCCAGGGTATGATTTTCACCTATCCCGGCACCTCCCTGATTTCCGAAACCGCTGATCATGCCACCGTCAATGTTTCCGTGCAGGTGGACGTGACCACCAACATGGGCTCCGTGGGCGCGATGCCCTCCGCCGGATTGACCTTGCGCCTGTATCAGGACGGGGATCTGGACGGCATGCCCGGGGACAGCGACGCCCCGGTGCCCGGCGCGGAGGTGATCGCTTACCAGGGCGGCAAAGCCATCGAAACCGCTTATACAGATTATGAAGGCAAGGCTGTGTTTTATTCCCTCCGGGGCGGCGACACCGTGCTGTCCGCCTCCCTGCCTGCCGGATACGTGTTCAGCAGGGACGCTTCCGGCTTGTTCCTGACATCCGGCGCCCAGACCCGCGCGGAAGCCTCCGTTTTCCTGGACGGCACCCAGGGGGCGGCGGAGTATTCCGCGGCGGTGACCCTGCCGGTGAGCATTTCCGGCACGGTGTTTGAGGATGTGAGCAATTCCGGCCAGTACCGGGAGGGCGGCGCGTTTGTGCCGGGCTTTACCGTGCAGGCCATGGATGAAAACGGGCAGACCGCCGTGGAAGCGGTGACAGACGCGAATGGCGCTTATACCCTGTCCAGCCTGCTGCCGGGCACCTATACCGTGCGATTCCTGCTGACCGACGATTACGTGGCCTCTGTATACAATCCCGCGCCCGACGGGATGTACAACCATATTTCCTCCCAAAGCCCGGACTTTGGCCTGAGCGAACCGGTTACGCTTGCCCCCGGCCAGCAAGCGGGCGGCATCGACGGCGGTGTGTTCAAGGCGGGCCGTGTGGACGGCTATGTATATCTGGATGAGGAATTTGCCGCTCCCGGCACCGGCATGTCCGGCGTCAGTGTGATCCTGAACAACGAATACGGCCAGCCCGCCTCCGCGTACAGCTATGGCGTGACCGACGAAAATGGCTATTTCTTCATCAAGGGCGTGCTGCCCGGCACCTATTTCCTGAGCTATACCATGCCTGCCAACGGCCAGTTTACCGACCCCAGCGTGACGGACCGGGCCTGGGCCACGGACAGCTTCCAGACGGAAAGCGGCACCGAGCTGCATATGCCGCCCATTCACGGCATTTACAATTCCACCCTGTCCGGCCGGATCATTTACGACGGCCTGGAAACCGATTCCAAGTTTACCGCGGTGCTGTCCCTGCGGGGCCAGAACATCCGCCAGGCGTTCCAGATCCACGCCCGTCCTGACGGCTCCTATGCCTTTACGGGATTAAAGCCCGACACCTATACCCTGCAGGTCAACATTCCCAGCCATCTGGTGTTCGGCCAGCTGGAGGGCTCCCCCATCGAGGCTACCGATGAAACCAGCGCCACCGCCGTGATCACCTTCGCCATGGGCGAAAGCAGAACCGACGCCGATATCCTGGTGTCCCTGCCTGTAAGCGTCAGCGGCACCGTATATTACGACGACGACCTGTCCGGCCAGATGGACGGGGAGGAGTACGGGGCCGAGGGCCGCAGCCTGTCCCTGTGGAGAAACGGGGAAGAAGCGGCCAGCGTGTACACCGACGAAAACGGCGCGTTCACCCTGGATCACCTGATCCCGGCGGACTACGAGCTGCGCATCGCCATGGACGACAACGAAGTGCTGGTGAACGTGCCCGATGCCCGGCAGGAAGCGGGTCAGTGGGTGGTGCCCCTGTCCGCCCGGACGGATGTAAGCGTGACCCTGCCTGTGATGCGCTACGCTTCCGTGTCCGGCCAGGTGTGGAGCCTGGACGGCTCCCTGGCGGGGGTGGAGGGCCTGGCCGTCACCCTGCTGGATCAAAACGGCGCGACGGTCACCACTGTGATCACCGATGAAACCGGTTCCTACACCTTCGACCATCTGACCCCTGGGGAATATACCCTGTCCACCACCTTGCCCCTGGGCCATCTCTTCGCCCGGGACATTGACACCTCCGACCGGGAAAGCTACATTCAGGGCGAGCCCGACGGCACCCCCAAGCCCATTGCCTTTACCGTGCCCATGGGCGACGACCTCTCCGGCATCGACATCGGCATGGGCGCCATGGGCGCTATCGGCGACCGGGCCTGGCTGGATGAAAACGGAAACGGCATGCAGGACATTGGCGAATCCTATATGCCCGGCATCAGGATCCAATTGTATCAGTACGGCGTGCTGATTGCCGAAACCACCACCAATGAGTACGGCAAGTATCTCATTTCCGACATTTATCCCGGCGAATATGAAATGCATGTGACCATGCATCCCGAATTAAAGACCACCGTGCAGCAGAAGGAATTCCCCCTGGTGGCCAGCATCATGCCGGAATCCAAGGATACCACCGTGGTGGTGCCCGGGGTGATCGTTCCCAGCGGCGGCCAGAACCTGCATTGCGATCTGGGCTTCCAGCTGCGCAAGAAAAATGTGTACCCCGAAGCCATGAAGCTGATCCCTGCCAAGGATTGGACGCCCTACTCCGAGCGGCAATAAAAAATGCTGCCGCGCCGGACAACAGCCAAAAAAGATCAGGCGCGCCGAAGCAATCCGGCGCGCCTTGGTTTTCTGCTGATTTTTTCTTTGTGCATTATCTTTTTCGGCCTGGAAGCGGTGGAATATTTTCTTTCCTTTCGGCGAACGCCCGTGCTGATCCAGGCCAGCGTGGATACGCCGACCCGAACCGTGCCGGAGGATACGGAACAGAAAACGGATATCAACCGGGCCACCGCCGCTCAACTGCAGGCGGTGCCGGGCATTGGGCCGGAGTTGGCTGAACGCATCCTTACTCAGCGGGCGATTCTTGGCGGCTTTCATTTTTTAGAGGAAGTGGGGGACGTGCCCGGTATCGGAGAAAAACGTCTGAATGCTATCCGGCAATTCTTTTTCTGCGGGCCACCGGAGCCTTGATGATCCGTGCAATATTTCAGCTAAATGCAAAAGATTGTGGCCAAAAAGAATATCTTCCCCCGCTCAATGCTGGACACACACCGCCGGAAGAACAGCTTCCGGCTTTTCTTTTCATCCGGCTTACCGGTTCAGTTCTTGCAGCTGCTTGATCCCAAGCACCGTGGCCGGAATCCGGTCGTTGGGCGGCAGATTCGACAGGACCACAACAGCCGTGCCTGTTTCTGGGCAGAACCCAAGATAACTGTTATAATGCCCGGTGCCGCCATTGTGCCAGATGAAGCCGTTTTCATTGTCAATGATCTAGGCCATCCCGATTTCGTCCATACAGATGCCCATCATCCGATCGCTTTCGGTGGAGGCGTTGATCGTTTTCAGGCTTTCATGGCATGCCGCAAAGGGTGAATCCTCGTCCAGCTGCATCTGCGCATAGGCGAGCATATCTGTTATGCTGAAAGTGAGCGCGCCAACGGACAGATAGCCGTCATTCGCTTCCCAGGCCCAACAGTTCCCCAGGTCCCCGCTTTGGTCGGAAATCTTCGTGTCAGTCAGCCCAAGATCATTCCGGACGTAATCATTGACCAATGCGGTATAATCTGTTTTTTATACCGATTCCAGGACAAGCCCCAGGACCGCATACCCGTAATTGGAGTATTCAAAGCCATAGCTTTTCCCGGTTCATATCCAGATCTTTTGCCCTGTTCAGAACCATATCCCGGCTGATGCCGCAGAAGCTGTTCCGGCCTCCGAAGAAGTTGCCGATCATCGGGGTTTCAAAGTAATACCCCTTATATCCGGAAGTGTGCGTCAGCAACTGGAGAATCGTGGAATCATGCTTTCCCTCCGGCAGCGGAAGATAAGCGTCGATGGTTGTGTTCATATCCGCTTTTCCTTCACTGATTGCCTTGTTGATCAAAGCTGCAGTAATCGTTTTGGTCAGGGAGCCGATCTCATAGGTATGGAGCTGTCCGGGCAGCTCCTGTGCGTTCTCCCCATAGACCGTCCAGGACGCTTCCCCGTCTTTTATGATCCCGACAGTGATTGATGCATCTTTCTTTCCTTGAGTGGTATATTCCAGCGGCCTCCCGGAAAGTCAGCCCGGGGACTTTAGCCATCTGAGATTGTCCGTAAATCATCCATCCGGTCATCACCAGTGCAGCGCATAATACAACGGATAGCAGGATGATGATAACGCGTTTCTTCCTTAACTATCTTTTTTGCTTCATCTTTATTCCTCCGTCTGTTTCTTCTGATTCCCATAGAGCGGTAACTTTCAAAACGAATCTGCTTTTTCAAATCCAGATTGTCGAGCTTATGCGCTGAATCAGTATTCTGCCATTTTTCCCGAATCTCCTGCAATCAAAAAGAGGTGAACTTTCATGGCGGAACCCCTGCGCGAACTGGTGGCGCGCCCTCGCTGGAAAAGGCAATTTCCCGCGCAATATGCAGGCCACAAAAAGCAGATCAGGGAAACCATGTCCGCCTTCCACCTGGCTGGGACTGGCGTAGAAAACTACGAAAATAAACATTGCCGGAACTGAAGCGAAGCTTCCCCTGTCGGGAAGCAGGTTTTCTTCGCAGAATCGAGCCATGGAGCAGCGGCTTTTTTCGGTAATTGCTTGGAGAAAAAGCAATGAAATCTGAGGAGCATGGGATTGCAGGCTTGGCGATTATGCTTGCTTTCCCTGAGTTTTTCTGGCCATAAGGCACAGAATATGGTATACTATCAATATCTTCTATGACATGGGAGGAGGGGGATGGAGATAGAATGGGAGGGTATTATGCAGCACGAATGCAGGAATAAAGGAATCAAAACAATAAAAATGAAAACTTGGATCGGGCTTTTGATCGCGGGTTTCGTCCTGACCTTTTCCTTTGCGGTTTCCGCCGAGCAGGAAGCTTCTATCTTGCCCGCCCTATGGAACCGTACCACACTGCACAGCCAATACCACACGGAAAGAAATTTATCGGACGCTCAAATCACTGCGCTGCTCAAAGCGGGCTTTTCTATGCCCACCAGCGGCGGTCAGCGTTCCCTGGATTTCTTTGTGGTCACGGATCGGGAAACGATGCGAGCCATGCAGGGCGGCAATCCCTATTCCCAGGCGTTGGAAACAGTTCCCTGCGTGATCGTCATTGCTGCGGACAATGGAAGGGCGTTCTATGAAGAATTGCAGGAAATGGACGCAGGGCTGGCGGCAGGCGCGATCCTTGCCCAGGCCTCAGAGCTTGGCCTATCCACCTGCGTGCTTTCCATCGCTCCGCAGTCCCAGCGGATCAGCAGCGTGCAGACCGCCCTGCATATGCCAGATTCTTATTTGCCCCTTCTCATGATTGCCGTTGGCTATCCCGCCGCTGATGCCGTGTCCTCGGCTTCCGTGGACACATGGAAGGACGCGCAGGTGCACATAAACAGTTATCAAGGAGATTAAAAAAATCGAAATGAACAGTCAAGGAGATTGACAAACATGCCTTTTGAACAAACGATCCTGCCCCAATACCGTGACGCCGACCCGGACGGTCTGATTGGCCTCAAGGGCTGTATGCATTCCTTTCAGGACATTCACACCTATTACATGCACAGCATCCGCAAGGGCAACGACGAATTGCCGGAGCAGTACGGCGCGGCCTGGGTCTATACCCGGTATCATGTATCCTTGAAAAACAAGCTGGATTATACGGATTCCGCCCAGCTTTCCACTTGGATGGAGCCGTATCATCAGCCCGTGCTGGTGAACCTGAATTTCATCCTGCGGCAGCATGGGAGGATAGCCGCCACAGGCAAGCTGGAGAATTGCGTGTTCAGTTTGGTGCGGCAGCGTCCTCTGCGGCTCAGCGCCATCGACTTTCCGGAAGATTTTGCGGAAGACGTACCCAACGAAATCCCGGATTTCATCCGTCTGGATCAATCCACAGAAGGCATGACCGAACGCTACCGCCGCACCGTGCGCATGTCCGACCTGGACAAGAGCAACCACATGACCAACCTGCGCTACATCGAAATGTTTCAGGACGCTTATGACGCGGCCTTCTGGAAAACGTTTGATCCAAGAGAAATGGAAATTTCCTTTCTCTCCCAATGCCGGGAAGGGGAGGAACTGACGATCCTGAGCCGGGAGGAAGAACGCGCTGTCTATCTGGCCGCAGTGCATGCGGATGGCAAACTGGCCTCCGTGGCGCTGTTCGGCAAATAACTCCCAGGGATTGCCTGTAAATCAAAACCACCGGCTCAGCCGGTGGTTTTGATTTCGCAAAGCGGAGAACATTTTGATGCAAAAGAAGGAAAAGCGCGTTGGATACAGAATCATCTGATTGTTTATCCGCACTGATATTGTGATTGGTGCGTCAGTAGTACAAAGGAGCATTCCCAGGCATGCGTAAATCCCAGTCCTATTCCTTGACAGAAGGTCCTCTGCTTCCGGCCATTGTTCATTTCAGCATCCCCCTTATGCTTTCCAACGTATTGCAGGTTTTGTTCAACATGTCCGACATCGCCGTGGTCGGACGGTTCGCGGGGGCTCAGGCGCTGGGCGCGGTGGGTTCCACCACCATTCTGGTCACACTGTTCACTGGCTTCCTGATCGGTATGGGCAGCGGCGTGAACGTGGTCACCGCCCGGTATTTGGGCGCGCAGCAGCATCAGGATGTTTCCAAAACCGTTCACACCTCCGCGATCCTGCTGCTGATCACGGGCGTACAGCTGCTGGCATTCGGCTTTCTGTTTACGCCATCCATGCTGCGGCTGCTGGGCACGAAGGATGTGCTGCTGGACGGAGCCATTCGCTATCTGCGCATCTATTTATTGGGGATGCCCGCCCTGGCGGTGTTCAACTTTGGCAACGGGGTCCTGTCCGCATCGGGCGATACGAAACATCCGCTGCTGTTCCTCTCCATTGCCGGGGCGCTGAACGTCATGCTGAACCTATTGTTTGTGATCGTGTTTCGGATGGCGGAAGCGGGCGTGGCGCTGGCCTCTGCCGTTTCCCAATATGTGTCTGCCGCTTTGATCGTCCTGTCCCTGGCCCATCGGCCGGAATCCATCGGGCTCCATCGCTCTTTGCTTCGGCTGGACGGAGGGAAAAGCCGTCAGATCCTTTCTATTTCCATTCCCTCCGGACTGCAAAACGCCATCTTTGCCATCGCCAATCTTTTCATCCAGGCGGGCGTGAATACCTTCGACGCCGTGATGGTGGAGGGCAACGCGGCGGCGGCAAATGCGGATGCCTTGATCTATGATGTGATGGCGGCGGTCTATCTGGCCTGCTCCAGCTTCATGAGCCAGAACTATGGCGCGGGGCATCGGGAGCGGGTGAAGAAAAGCTATCTGCTTTGCCTGGGGCTCTCCTTTGGCATTGCCGCGGTCATGAGCGCTGTGCTGGTGATCTTTGGAAGAACCTTTCTCTCCCTTTTTACCAAGGATGCGGAGGTGGTGGAAGCGGGCCTGACGCGGCTAAGGGTGATGGGCTGCTCCTACGCTTTTTCCGCGCTCATGGACTGCACCATCGCCGCTTCCCGGGGCCTGGGCCGCAGTATGGTGCCCACTATCATTGTGATTCTGGGCTCCTGCGTCTTCCGGGTCATCTGGGTGTTTACGGTGTTCGCCCATTTTCACACGATCCTGTCCCTGTATTTGCTCTACATTTTCAGCTGGACCATTACCGGTATCGCAGAACTATGCTATTTCATTCACTGCTATCGGGAGAAGATGCGGATATTTCAATAACGGATAACGCAACGATTATTTCAGAATCAGCCCGCAGCCTCTTTCTTTTTCGTTTTCAGGAATGCCGATTCGTTCAACCTTGAAAATGACTGCCCTTGTGCCATCATTGCGGCGGGCATTCATCCTTCGCGCTGCATGGAAATGCCGCTCCTTAAAAACATCTTTCTTTCCGCTCTTTTTTACACCGTTCGATGCTGCCGCAGCGATAGCAGAGCTCATTTTCGCAGACGCCGTCATTTTCAAAATAGGACAGGATATTGCCAACTGTGGTTTCCGCAATGTTGTTCAGCGCTTCTTCCGTCAGGAACGCCTGATGGGAGGTAACGATCACATTGGGCATGGAGATCAGCCGGGAAAGCAGTTCGTCGTTCAGGATGTGGCCAGAGCGGTCCTCAAAGAAAATGTCCGCCTCTTCTTCGTACACGTCCAGGCAGGCCGCGCCGATCTTTCTGGCCTTGATGCCTTCCAGCAATGTTTCGGCATCAATCAATCCACCCCGGGAGGTGTTGACGATCACCACGCCCTTTTTCATCTTCTCGATGGCAGCTGCATTGATCATATGACGCGTTTCATCGGTCAGCGGGCAATGGAGGGAAATCACATCGCTGCGGGCGAACAGTTCGTCCAGCGACCCATATTCGATGCCGCTGTCCGGCGCAGGAAAACGGTCATAGGCAATGACCTTCATGCCGAAGCCCCGGCATATGTCAATGAAGATCCTGCCGATTTTGCCCGTGCCGATCACACCCACGGTTTTCCCGTGAAAATCAAAGCCCGTCAGGCCGTTCAGGGAAAAGTTGAATTCCCGGGTGCGGTTGTACGCCTTATGAATACGCCGCACGGAGGTCAGCAGCAGGGCGATGGCATGCTCGGCTACTGCATACGGCGAATAGGCTGGGACGTGCACCACATGGATTTTTCCAAAGGCGGCCTGCACATCCACGTTGTTGTATCCAGCAGAGCGCAGGGCGATGAGCTTAACATTCATGGCGTACAGCTTGTCAATGACCGCCGCGTTCACCGTGTCGTTGACGAACACGCAAACTGCGTCACAGCCCCTGGCCAGCTCCACGGTTTCCTCATTCAGTTTTGTTTCCAGGAATCTGAACTGCATATCGTGTTCACTGCCATAGTGTTCAAAGGACGGCTTGTCGTAAGCCTTGGCATCAAAGAAAGCAACCTTGATCATTTTTTCGCCTCCCGTAAAATAAAGCGCAGCAAAAAACTATTCTTATCTTTCCACGCAAGCATACGTTCTATTTAATCGAAAATATGGCCGTCCCGGGAAATGGTCACCACCTGCCAGGGAATGAATTTTCCGCTGGCCTGCAATGCGTTCTGCGCCGCCCGCTGCAATCCCCCGCAGCAGGGCACTTCCATGCGGACGATGGTGACACTCCTGATGTCGTTATTCCGGATGATGGCCGTCAGCTTTTCTGTGTAATCCACATCATCCAGCTTGGGGCAGCCGATGATCGTAATCTTGCCACGCATGAATTCCTCATGCAGGTTGGCATAGGCATAAGCGGTGCAATCGGCAGCAATCAGCAGCTTTGCCCCGTCAAAGAACGGGGCCTGGGTCGGCACCAGCTTAATCTGGCAGGGCCACTGGGCCAGCCGGGAAACAGGCTTCCCGGTGTTCAAGGGAGCGTTCTCCGTTTCATTCTGCTTGAATTGCATCATCCGGGAACCGGGACCCCCGCCTGCGGGGTGTTCATGCTTCATTTCGCTCATTGTCCTGGCCTCCTGTGCTTTCTGTACAGCTTCATGATCGTATTCCGGCGCTTCTCTTTCTTCAAAGGTAATGGCTCCTGTGGGGCAGTTGGGCAGACAGTCGCCGAAGCCGTCGCAGAAGCTTTCCCTGACCAGCCTGGCTTTACCGTCCACCATATCAATGGCTCCTTCGTGGCATGCTGCTGCGCACAACCCGCAGCCATTGCACTTTTCTTCGTCAAT
>CAMOUF010000110.1 GCA_946626395.1 uncultured Clostridia bacterium | reverse complement strand
GGGGTAACGAAAGTTGTGAGGGCTTCTGGACCAAAAAAGCCCGGAAACAACCGAGGGAAAAGTGAACTTCCCCCTCGGTTGTTTCCCTGGCTTTCCCCGGATGCTTTGCATCCGGGCGGGCGCCCAAAGGACGCCGGGCCAGAAGCATAATGATTACTAACATGTTTTCGTTTCTTATCGTAACAGCGGAAGCCAACATAGTAGATTCCTTTTATGATTTTATCGAATAGCTTTTCTCGGAAAGGAGTCTGGGGGAAACCGCTCTTTGGGCTCCAAAGAGCGGTTTCCCCCAGAAATAGTTACTTAAAGCGTTCTTCTCACTCGCTCATGGCGTATTCCCGGGTGCCGGAAGCGCGGGCGGCTTCCTGCTCCATGATCTTCTGCCGGTCCAGCATTTCATGGATCACTTCCCACAGGGGCATGGGCACCTCCACGAACTGCTCCTTGGGAATAAAATAGGTCTTATCGTTGACGCCCACCTCCAGGGTGTTCTGTTCGCTGCGGCTGCGCTTGGGCACGTAGACCCGGCGCATGTCCTTCCAGGGATCATACTGGTTCATTTCCATCTGTGACAGCCTCCTTTTGCTGGTCCCATCCTTCATGTAAAAACATCCATGCTCCTGACGGCCGTTGGGAATGGGGGCAAGCCCCGGGCAAATGCCCGAGGCATATTTCCTTTCCCCTTCCTTACGCGTCCTCGTCCTCGTCCACGTCGCTGTAATAACCGCCGCACTCCACGCGCAGCAGCCGCTCCTCATAGAGCACCGCGCCGCCGGTTTCAAAGTACACGCCGATGGTGCCAAACTGGTTCAGGGGGCCGCCTGCCTGCTCGGGAGTTTTGATGATCATTTCCAGATTGCCCCCCGCCACGTCGATCATGCCGAAGGCATTCTTGCCCAGGAACACGCAGCCATACACCGCGATGCCCTCCGCGCCGCCTTCGCCGGGCAGCACCAAAGCGCCTTCCGGGGCGGTGACGGGATCGGTGAGGGTCAGGGAAGAAGCGGTGTTGCCCGCCACCTTGCACTTGACCCCGCCGAGGAGCACATACCGGTCCTTCAGGGCGTCGGGCGCCACCGCGCCGCCGATCACGGGAACAATAACAGAATCGTTCACCGCTTCGCTGACCTTCAGCTGCCCTTCTTCCACCAGCCGCGCGCCACGGTATACCTTGGCGTTATCGCTTTCGATAAAGCGCACGCCGTGGAGCTCGCCGATCTCGCCATTGTAGATTTCATCGGGCTTGGCGTACTCGTGGGCGTCCAGCCAGCCCTTGGTTTCCCGCAGGTCATAGGTCACGGAAGGATGCACGATGGCGATATACTTGCCGTCGATCTTGGGGGCTTTATGCTTTTTCAGCCACGTCACGGCCCGGTTCACCATGGTGGGAGTGAGCACACAGTCCTTGGTGAGCTGGGAACGGGAATGGATCTTCGTGCCGTCCGCCTTGTCGCAATACATCACGTTGCTGCCGGAAATGGCCACGTTCCGGGCGATCTTGTCCTGGGTGTTGCCCCCCGCCGCGCCCATTTCCTCGGCGGCGTCCTGGGCCACGGGGTCGATGGCGTGGCGTTCCAGGCGGCGGCCCAGGGGCGTGTAGGCGCCATACTCATAGACCGTGGCCTGTACGGCGCTGTAGCCGAACTGCTGCCCGTCGGGGATCACGCCCTCCCTGAGCCGGGGCACATCCCCAAAGGTGTTGGCCTTGCGCATTTCCACGGTCATGCCGTGGTGCTCGGGCAGGGGGATGTTCTTGGCAAACTGGGCGAAAATATAGTTGCTCCGGGCGTTTTCCAGGGCCTCTGTGTTATACCAGGCTTTGATCTGGGGGTCCATGGTGTTGGCGGGGTCAAAGGGGATTTCTTCGCCGGTATAGGCGTTGGTGTAATTGCCGGTATTGGCCACGGGCGCGCCGCCCTGGCCGCCCGCGTCCGGCATCATCAGGGGCTGATTCCACAAAAAATTCATGCTGCTTCCTCCTTTTTTACATTCAGGTCACAACTGATCCTTGAAATTGATTTTCTCCCCGTTGTGGATTCTGCGGCGGTATTCCGCCCGGGTCTGGCGGTCCATGCCCAGAACATCCACCGTCATGGGCGCGGCGGCAGGATGATCCATGCCGTTTTCCTTGGGCCGTCCCGCCCCGGCCATCACGCTGGCGGCAATGCGCTGGCCCGCCTGCTGGGCAGCGTAGCGCATGCTGTCCGCCTGGAGTTCCCGGCTGTGAACGGCCAGAAACGCGTCCCGCACGCTGAGCCCCACGCCGGGGGCCGTCAGGCGGGCAAAGGCGGGATTGCGCATTTCCGTTTCCAGGTCAAAGCCGGGAAATTCGGCGCGCAGGCTTTCCGCCTGCTGGGTGACCCGCTGGATGTGGTTTTTCAGGTAATCGCTTTCCGGCCGGGGGCTGTCCGGCGCGCTTTCCTGTCCGCTCCCTTCCTCCCGCGTCAGCCTGGCGGCGATCCCGGCGGCGTCGCTTTCATCCAGGCCGTACCGCGCGCCCAGTACCCGCATCACAGGCTGGGCCGATTCCCATTGCTTTTTGTAATCCTGCTGATGGCGGAACCGCTGCTGGATAGCCGCCTGAATGCGCTGGCCCACAGCGTTTTCGTAGTCCTGCCGGTACGCCCCGGAGATCAGCTCCTGAAAAGAGGGCTGGCCCTCGGCAGCCCCCTCCGGTTGGGCGTTCTCCGCCGCGTTCCCTTCTTCGGGTTCATACCGCTGCATATCCGTTTGTTCCATGTGCTTCCTCCTGGCCGTCAAGTGGCCGCTTCCTGCTCTTTCGAGCGCGTATTCCCGCGATTACCGCGGTGGTTTTATTCAAGCATTTTTCCAAAACAAAAAAGAGCCCCCCGCGCGGAAGCGAATCGAACGCATATGACGAATACGGGGCCGGCTCAAAACGCCAAATAGAGAATTGGCGGAAGAGACAGCCCCTTCCCCCCAGTTAAGCAGCTTGCGATTGTTTCATCTGTTTGTTATAGAATTTGTATAGATTATGACCGATAGAAACGAGAAAGAGTTCAAGTTTTACGGAAATTAGCCCTCTTCGGACGATACGCTTGTACCATCGGTCATATTTGAGGATGCCGAAGCTCCCCACAGCCTGAATAGAATGATTCATACGAAGCAGCGCGCCGTGGATACATTCCAGATTATCCAGAACCTCCCGATGTATCTGGGTCAGTTCCTCGTTCAGACTGATTGAGCGGTTTCCCTGTCCTTTTTTGCATTGCACTGCATAGGGACATCCGCTGCAGTCTTCGCAGGTGTAGATTTCTTCCTGGCGTCCGTACCTGTTTCCATTAATCGGCTTTCGATGAGAAAACAAGAATTTTTTGTTATTGGGACAAATCAGAATTTCCTGCTTCATCCATTTTGAAATTCACCGCCCGGAAGGGATCGTTGCGATTGTTGACAATGCCGCGGGTGCCGAACATCTTGGTCACGATACCGCCGATGATGATCCAGGAAAGGAAGTGGGGCAGGTACATGAGCGTCTGATATACGCGCTTGACCTTCACCGACTTCATTTCATACAGCATGATGGCCAGGATGATGGGCATGGGGAAGCCGAAAATCAGATCCAGCAGGTTCAGCCACACGGTGTTTTTCAGCGCGTCCCAGAACTGCTGGGTGGCGAAGGCTTCGTTGAAATACTTGAAGCCCGCCCATTTGCTCCCCGCAATGCCCTTGAACAGGTTGTAATCCTTGAATGCAACCTGCACGCCCCACAGCGGACAGTACCGGAAGATGATGTACTGCGCCAGCGGCAGAATCATCATGGCATACAGCATCCAGTATTTTTTGATTCCCTTTCTCAGCCCGATCCCTTTATACCGAACCGGAGGGACTGCCACGTTGGTCTTTTGCAAAGAGCACACCTCCTTGTCTGCCAGGTGATAACGAAGTTTTGTCTATAATATACCCAAGGCAGGATATGCTGTAAATATGTAAAGTTGGCTATTTTATTGCAAATATTGACCATTGCGGAGAATAATTAACCAATTCGTATTGCATAAAATATGGTAGAAAAGCATAAAAAAAGCCCGCGGTGCGGGCCTGTGTGATCCATGCAATGAACCTTATTTATTTTCCGATCATTTTTCTGTATTGCTCCGGCGATACGCCTGCCCTGGTTTTGAATGCCCGGTAAAAGCTGGTGTAATCCTGAAAACCGCAGTGAAGCGCGGCTTCCTTGGGCTTCATGCTCTGCTGAATCATTTCCTGGGCCATCAATATCCGGCGGATCAGCAGATATTGGTAAATGGTGATGCCGGTGTATTCCTTGAATTCTTTCATGAGCACGTATTTGCTGGCATAAAAGATCTCTTCCAATTGATTCAGCGCCACCTGCTCCGCCGCGTGCTGGTTGATATAGTGAATGAGCGCGCTCATCCGGCTGCTGTATTCGCTTTGGGGCATCGCCTCATTCGTGGTCAGCATCGTGAGCGACCGCACCAGCAATTGGCCCATCCGGAAGCGGTTCATCAGCTTATCGGCAGGCAGCAGGCTTTCCGACGCGGCGATCACTTCGTCCGCTTTTTGTATCAGCTGATCCAACGCGGCGCTGTCCACATGAAAATAATAATGATCGTCCGCTGTCATTTGCGCCAGGGTTTGGGGAATATCAAAATCCACCGAGCTGATTGCCTGCAAAAATTCAGGGCTCAGGTAATAATAAAACCGTTCATAGGTGATTTCCGTGTCCAGATGGATGCAGCGGTGCATGATCCCCGGGGGATAAATGAGCACGTCTCCCCGCTGGGGCTGGATATCCGTGCCCTCCACGATGATGCGGTTATGGCCCTGCACGAAAAAATAAATTTCATAATAGGGATGCGCGTGATACCATACGGGCTGGAGCACATCCTCCGCGTAGTGATAAATCTCAAACTCACGGCCCGAGGGCATCTGATGAAATCTGTCCCACACTCTTGCTTTCATGGTTCGCGTCACCTCGCATCTGGAACATCATACACCAATTTTTGCAATATAACAAGCAATTATATATATTTACGGCGAAATTGAAGTGTGATATTATATAATAAAATCAAACAACAATCCATACAGGGGAGGCGCTGCGTATGATCCGGGTCGCAATCATTGGCACAGGCGGAATCGCCCATGCACACATGGAAGCATATCTGACGTTAAAGGAGCGCTGCCAGGTGGTGGCGCTGGTGGACATTATTCCGGGGAAGGCCCGCCGCTTTATGGAGGAATTCGGCCTTTCCTGCGATACCTATGAGGACCATCTGGACATTCTGCCCCGGCAGGACATCGACCTGGTGGACGTATGCACCCCGCCCTTTGTGCATGCGCAAATCAGCATCAACGCCCTGCGCAGCGGCAAAAACGTGGTGTGTGAAAAGCCCATGGCCGCGTCCCTGGAGGAATGCGACGAAATGCTCAAGGCCCGGGACGAGAGCGGCAAAAAGCTGTCCATCATCGCCCAGAACCGCTTCCGCAAGCCCATCCGGGATTTGAAGGCCCTCTTGGACAGCGGCATCGCGGGGCCGGTCCGCCACGCTCAGATCGACTCCTTCTGGTGGCGGGCGCATAACTATTACGATCTGTGGTGGCGGGGCACCTGGGAAAAGGAGGGCGGCGGCTGCACCCTGAACCACGCCGTGCACCACATCGACATGCTGGGCTGGATGATGGGTCTGCCGAACCGGGTCACCAGCGTGCTGGCCAACACTGCCCACGACAACGCCGAGGTGGAGGACCTGTCCGTTTCTGTGATGGAATATCCCGGCGCGCTGGCCACCGTCACCGCCTCCGTGGTGCATCACGGGGAGGACCAGAAGCTGGTGTTCCAATGCGAAAAGGCGCGCATCGCCGCCCCGTACGACGTGTTCGCTTCCATCGCCCAGCCCAACGCCTTCCCCCTGAAAACGCCCGACAAGGATTTTGAAAAGAAAGTTGATGATTTCCTGGCCGCCTTGCCGCCTCTGCGGTATGAGCACCACACCGGCCAATTGGACAACGTGCTCACCGCCATCGAAACGGGCGGCCCGGTGGCCATCACCGGCGAGGCCGGCCGCCGCACCATTGAGCTGATCACCGCCATTTACAAGGCGGGCTCTGCCCGGCAGCCGGTGGAGCTGCCCCTGCAAAAGGACGATCCCTTCTATACCGTGGAGGGCATCCGCAAAAACGTGCCCCACTTCTACGAGAAAAACGCCTATGTCATGGAGCAGTCCGGCACCCTGACCTTTGGCGGCGACTTTGGAGAAAAGGAGAAGAAGTAACATGAACGTATCCGACGGCATGAATTACGCGCCCCAGGGCAAGCCCCAGCCCGTGGTCAAGCCCGGCGAATTTGTTTTCTCCGCGGCCCATATCGACCACGGCCACATTTACGGCATGTGCAATGGCCTGACGGAAGCGGGCGGCACCATCAAATATGTGTACGATCCTGACCCCAAAAAGGTGGAACAGTTTCTGAAAGCCTATCCCCAGGCCAAGCCCGCCCGCAGCCTGGACGAAGTTTTGGAGGACAAGGAAACGAAGCTGGTCTGCTCCTCCAACGTGACCAGCGAGCGGGGCCCATTGGGCGTGAAGGCCATGCAGGCGGGGAAGGATTACTTTTCCGACAAGGCTCCCTTTACCACCATGGCGCAACTGAACGCCGCCAAGGAAACCGTGAAGGAAACCGGGAAAAAGTACATGGTGTATTATTCCGAACGGCTCCACGTGGAAGGGGCCATTCTGGCGGGCTACATGATCGACCAGGGCGAAATCGGCAAGGTGATCAGCGTCACCGGCTTCGGCCCCCATCGCCTGGGCGCGGCGGGACGGCCCCGGTGGTTCTTTGAGCGGGAAAAATACGGCGGCATCCTCTGCGACATCGGCAGCCACCAGATTGAGCAGTATTTGCACTTCGCGGGCGAAGAGGACGCCACGGTGCAGCTGGCCCGCATCGGCAATTACGCCCATCCCGAATACCCCGAGCTGGAGGACTTCGGCGACTGCTCCATCCTGGGCAAAAACGGCACCACCAACTATTTCCGGGTGGACTGGTTCAATCCCGACGGCCTGCGCACCTGGGGCGACGGGCGCACCTTCATCCTGGGCACCGAGGGCTTTATCGAGATCCGCAAGTACATCAACCTGGCCGCCGACACCGTGGACGGCAACCATGTGTTCCTGGTCAACGGCAAGGGCGAACAGTATGTCAACGCCACCGGCGTGACGGGCTATCCCTTCTTCGGCCAATTGATCCTGGACTGCCTGAACCGCACGGAAAAGGCCATGACCCAGGCCCACGCCTTCAAGGCCGCGGAGCTGTGCCTCCAGGCGGAAGAGCAGGCGGTCAAGGTGGCGGGGCTAAAGGAATGACGGTCATGCAGCAGGCAGCTCAGCGCTGCTTGCTGCCCGTGGCCTGAAGGAACGCGCAAATCAAAAGAATGTAGCAGATGGTTTTGGGCAGCATCAGCATGCCCAGCATGGGCACGATCCCGGCGGCCACGGCTACGGGGATATAGAACAGGAAGGACAGAAGGATGTACAGCCAGACCAGGCGGAACGTCCGGTCCTTCCTTTTATTGTTCCAATAGAGCCAGCAGATCACAGCGCCGAGGATCACGAAGGGCACGTTGCGGATGATGCCCCAGGTCACATCGCTGCTGTTTTCCAGCCAGCCGTTTTGCGGAAACAGGCACAGCGCGCAGCGAACCAGCGCCAGGGCCCAAACGCCAATGGTCAAGCCGCGGCTTTCTTTTTCCTGATAGTAACCCAGCCAAACGTAATACAGCAGCACATAGAACACGGTCATGGTGATGGACGTGACCAGCTTGCCGATGCCCAGGGCGGCGGTGAAATCCGCCGCCACAAAGTAATTCAGCACCCGAGGCACCAGGTGGAACGCGTCGCCGCAGCCCAGGATCAGCGCGGCCAGGCCCATCTGCTTTTCGGTTTTGTTCCGGGCGCGGCGCAGAATGATAACGCCGCTGACGATGGCAAACAGCAGGTACAGCACGTCAAAGGTGGATTCTCCGTATTTCATAAGCAGCCTCCTTTTTCATCTCTGCGCTTGCAGCAGGCGTTCCACTTCCGCCCGCTTTTCATGCAGCACACAGCCGCCGGGATGGTCCTCTTTAAGCACCCCTTCCTCCTGCAAGGCCAGGAACAGGGGGGATTTCAGGGCGTCGCGCAGGGAGGTGTCCCGCACGTTGATATCGGAATAGGGCGAGAAGGGGCAGGGCTCTGCGCCGCCGTGGCTGTTGATGTGGAAGAAGCCCCGGCCCGCCGCCACGCAGCCGCCGGAGGATTTTTCGTCCCCGGGGAAGGCGATGTACACCATTTCGGGATGCTCCTGCCGAAGGAGCATGATTTCGTTATGGAGGTATTCCCGCTCCGCGTCGCCGGGGGCCAGCTCCTGGCTTTCCTCCGTGACCGGCACGAACTCCACAAAGATCACGGCCTTGCAGCCCCGGTTGGACAGGCTTTGCAGGAAGGAGCGGGAGGAAACCTCCTTCAGGTTTTCCGTGGTCACGGTGACGGACGCGCCAAAGATCAGGCCGCGCCGATGCAGCTCGTCCATGTTGGCAATCAGCTTGTCATAGATGCCGCTGCCCCGACGGGCGTCGGTGATTTCCCGTTCGCCCTCGATGCTCATGATGGGCAAAAGGTTGCGGCATTTGTCAAACAGCGCGAAGTACTCCTCATCCATGAAGGTGCCGTTGGTGAAGATGGGG
>CAMOUF010000109.1 GCA_946626395.1 uncultured Clostridia bacterium | reverse complement strand
GGGCTCCTACGGCTCCGGCGCTTCCATGGCTGGCGGCGACGTGTTCGCGGCGGCGGAAGTGCCCGCTATCGGCCTTTCCTGCACCAACCCCTCCGTCACCACCCTGTGCGACTACTACTGGCGCATCTGCTTCCTGGATCCCTTCCAGGGCAGCGTCATGGCCAACTTCGCCAACAGCCTGGGCGCCAAGAAAGCGTACGTGCTGACCATGCTGGGCGAGGACTACGGCAACGGCCTGGGCCACTTCTTCACCGACGCCTTCAAGGGCCTGGGCGGCGAAGTGGTTTCTGAAACCTTCCCCGAAGGCACCAGTGATTTCACCGCTTACATCAACAACGCCATCAACGCGGGCTGCGACGCCGTGTTCGCTCCCTGCGCCACCACCTACGCTTCCCTGATCATCGACCAGGCTGCGTCCCTGAACGTCACCTTCCCCCTGCTGGCGGGCGACACCTGGGAATCCTCCGTGATTCTGGACGCTGCCAAGGGCAAGAACATTAACGTGTATGTGTCCACCTTCTTTGATGAGAACGACGACGGCGCCGCCGCCGCGGAATTCGTTTCCGGCTTCAAGGCCTGGCTGAACGACAACGCCGACAAGAAGACCAACAATGGCGGCAACGATATCGTGGCTGCCGTGTCCGCCCTGGGCTTTGACGGCTACAACGTGGCCCTGGCCGCCATCGAGGCCGCCGGCTCTATCGACCCCAAGGCCATTGCCGAAGCGCTGCCCTCCCTGGTGTACGAAGGCGCTGTCACCGGCTCCATCTCCTTTGACGAGATCGGCGACGCCAACAAGGACATGGCTTACGTGAAGAAGGCCAACACCGAAACCGGCGCCTTCGACTTTGTCAAGACCCAGACCGTGGCTGGCCTGTAATTCCATTTCGTCCATCGGGAAAGCGAACCCGCGCCAAAAACGCGGGTTCGTTTCCGCATTTTGGAAGATCAGGAATTTGAAAGAGAGAGGAAACGAAAATGGGCGTTTTTTCTAAGTATATCCGTTACCGCGAGGTGGGAGAACAGGCCAACGTGAACAATGTGGAGCGGTTCGGCGAACCGGTGCGCTCCCTGTTTACCACCACCAAGGTGTTCACGCTCCATCACCACATCGATATTACCGACGCCAATGAGAACATCGTCTATCAGGCGAACACCAAGTTTCCGTCCCTTCACGATAAGACGGACGTAACGGACGCCCAGGGCAATCATGTGGCGCATATTGAACGGAAATTCTTCACCCTCCATCAGCGCCATTTTGTCACCATGGCGGACGGAACGGCATTCCAGGTGTCCACCGAGCTGTGGCATCTGGTGAAGGATATCAACAATATCGAGGGCCTGGGCTGGCAGCTGCGGGGCAATATCGCCGGGCTGAATTTTGAGCTCTACGACACAGACGAAAGCGTGATCGCCGTCATCGGCCAGAAGCTCCTGTCCATGCACGATAAATACTGCATTGATATTTATAAGCCCGAGCATGAACCCACCGTGGTGGCGATCCTGGTCACCCTGCAGCATATGATGCAGGACCGGGCCACTTCCTCTTCCTCTTCCTTCTCTACCTCCACCTCCTCCGGCAATTGACGGCGAACGGGCTCCGCCTTTCAGGCGTCCCGTTTTGAAATTCAAAACTTAAAAACCTGGAACTTCTATGAAAGGCGGATCAATCCATGTTTGACAGAATCCTGCCCTACATCCTGGCAGGCATATCCGTGGGCGGACAGTACGCGCTGATCGCCGTGGGCTACACCATGGTGTACGGCATCCTGCGCCTAATCAACTTTGCCCACGGCGACATATTCACGGCAGCGGGTTTTTTTATGGTGTATTTAACCGCCAGCCTGCCCATGGCCGTTTCCATTCCCCTGGTGATCGTGCTGACGGTGGCGCTGGGCTTTTTGCTGGAGCGGGCGGCGTATAAGCCCCTTCGCACGGCGCCCCGCATGTCGGTGATGATTTCCGCCATCGGCGCGTCCTATCTTTTGCAAAATCTGATGTGGTATATCACCGGCGGCCTGGCCAAGCAATACCCCGTGCTGCCCTGGCTGGGTGACAACGTGCAAATTTTCTCCGCGTCCACCAAGGTGGTCACCATCGTGACCCCCATCCTGACCATCCTCTTGGTGATCGCTCTGGTGATGCTGATCCGGTATACCAAGATCGGCATGGCCATGCGGGCTGTCAGCCACGATTTTGAAACCAGTCAGCTCATGGGCATCCGCATCAATTCCGTCATTTCCATGACCTTCGTGATCGGCTCCGGCCTGGCGGCGGTGGGCTCCATGCTGTACTTTACCAACTATTCCACCGTCACCCCCACCGTGGGCGCGATGCCGGGCCTGAAAGCCTTTGTGGCCGCGGTGTTCGGCGGCATCGGCTCCATTCCCGGGGCGGTGATCGGGGCGTTTATCATCGGCATCTGCGAAAACCTGATCAAGGCAGCCGGATATACCGCGTTTTCCGACGCGTTTACCTTCGCGCTGCTGATCGTGGTGCTCCTGTTCAAGCCCACCGGGCTGTTCGGCGAAAAGACCGCCGAGAAGGTGTGAGGTGGCTTAGATGAAAAAAATGTCGAAAACCCGGCTGATCGTCAGCCTCCTGGCAGTTCTTCTGCTGTACGCGGGGGCGTGGTATGCGGAGACCGCCATGGGCGCAAACAATATGCTCATCACTGTGCTGAAAAAAGGCGCGGTGTACGCCCTGATCGCCGTATCCATGAACCTGCTCAACGGCTTTACCGGCCTGTTTTCCCTGGGCCAGGCGGGCTTCATGCTGGTGGGCGCGTATGTGTACGCGGTGTTCACCATCCCCTTAAAGCGTCACGCGGCGGTGTACCAGTATTACAACGGCGGCATCATCCAGTTTGAGCTGCCCCTGCTGGTGGCGCTGATCCTGGGCGGCGTGGTGGCCGCCATCCTGGCCGCGCTGGTGGGCCTGCCGGTGCTCCGGCTCAAGAGCGATTATCTGGCCATCGCCACCCTGGGCTTCGCGGAAATCATCCGCGCCGTGGTGCAGTGGGACTCCCTGGGCCCCATAACCAACGGCTCCAACCTGCTCAAAACCTATCCCACCTTCTCCAACACCAAGATCCTGGGCACCACGGTGCTCTTTCCCTTTATCGTTTCGGGGGTGTGTATCGGGCTCATCTTACTGCTCATCAATTCCACCTATGGCCGGGCCTTCAAGGCCATCCGGGACGACGAGGTGGCGGCGGAGGCCATGGGCATCAACCTGTTTAAGCACAAGGAGCTGGCTTTCGTGATCAGCTGCTTCTTTGCCGGCATCGGCGGGGCGCTGCTGGCCATGTTCCAGGGCACGGTGCAGGCCAATTCCTTTAAGTCCGCCATGACCTATGATATCCTGCTGATGGTGGTCATCGGCGGCATGGGCTCCGTCAGCGGCAGCGTGATCGCTTCCTTCCTGTATATTGCGTGCAGCGAATGGTGGCTCCGGTTCCTGGATAACGAGCAGGTGATCAACGGCTTCCAGGTGCCGCTGCTGCGCTCCGGCTTCCGGATGGTGGTGTTCTCCGTGGTCATTATGATCGTGGTGCTGTTCTTCCGCCGGGGCATCATGGGCGACCGGGAGCTGTGGGACCTCCGCCTTCCCAAGCGGAAAAAGGAAGGAGGCGCACTGAAATGAGCAAAAACGTGCTTCGTCTGGAAAATATCACCATGCAGTTTGGCGGCGTGGTGGCCATCAACGATCTGTCCATGCGCATTGACGAGGGGGAAATCGTGGCGCTCATCGGCCCCAACGGCGCGGGAAAAACCACGGCCTTCAACTGCGTCACCGGCGTATATGAGCCCACCAACGGCGCTGTGTATTTCCACGATAAAATCATCGCCGCCGCCCACCCCACCGGGAAAATGAAGCGGATGTACGCGGGGCCTGATCCTGATAAATTCAAGAACCTCCACGTTCAACTGACCCCCGACCAGATCACCAAAATGGGCATTGCCCGCACCTTCCAGAATATCCGTCTGTTCAAAAGCCAGACGGCCTTTGAAAACGTATTGATCGCCACCCACCTGCGCCGCACCAGCAACGTGTTTTCCGCCATGTTCCGCCTGAACTGGAAGGAAGAAAAGCGCAATCGGGAGCGCACCATGGAATTGCTGCGCATCGTGGGCCTGGACGACGTGGCGGGAGAAAAAGCCACCTCTCTCCCCTACGGTAAGCAGCGCCGCCTGGAAATCGCCCGGGCCCTGGCCACGGAGCCGTCCTTGCTGCTGCTGGACGAGCCCGCCGCAGGCATGAACCCCCAGGAAACATTGGAACTGGGCCAGTTCATCCAGCAGATCAAGAAGGACTTTGGCCTTACCGTGTTCGTCATCGAGCATCATATGGATTTGGTCATGGGCATCTCCGACCGCATTTATGTGATCGAGTTCGGCAAGCAGATCGCCGAGGGCACCCCGGAGGAAATTCAGAATAACCAGGCGGTCATTGACGCCTATCTGGGAGGGAATGACGAATGAGCCTGTTATACATCAAGGATTTAAAGGTCAGCTACGGCGGCATCGAGGCCATCAAGGGCATTTCCCTGAACGTGGAAAAGGGCGAGATCGTCACCCTGATCGGGGCCAACGGCGCGGGCAAGTCCACCACTCTGCGGGCCATCTCCGGCCTGGTGCCCTTGAAGGAGGGCACCATCACCTATGACGGCCAGGTGATCAGCGGGCAGACACCCCAGAAAATCGTGTCCGAGGGCATCGGTATGGTGCCGGAGGGGCGGCGGGTGTTTCCCAATCTGACGGTGCTGGAAAACCTGAAAATCGGCGCGTACCTGCGCAAAGACGACCTGACGCCCGATATTGAGCACGTGTATCAGCTCTTCCCCCGCCTGAAGGAGCGTTCCTGGCAGATGGCGGGCACCCTGTCCGGCGGCGAGCAGCAGATGCTGGCCGTGGGCCGGGCCATGATGATGCGGCCCAAGCTGCTGATGATGGACGAGCCCTCCCTGGGCCTGGCGCCGCTGGTGATCCGGGATATTTTTAGAATCATTGAAACCCTGCACGAGGAGGGCATTACCATCCTGCTGGTGGAGCAGAACGCCAACGCCGCCCTGCGCATCGCCGATTCCGCTTATGTGCTGGAAACCGGCTCCATCACCATGCACGGCACGGGCCATGAGCTCTTGGAAAACCCCAAGGTCAAGGAAGCTTATCTGGGCAAAAGCCGGAAGGACGATTGAATTAGGCAATAGGCAATAGGCAACAGGCAACAGGCAATAGGCAATAGGCATTAGGCGAAAGAGTGCAGAGTACAGAGTTCAGAGTGCAGAGAATAGAACACACACAATAAACGCATCCAGACTTGGCACGACTAAAATATCTGAACTCTGAACTCTTGACTCTGAACTCTCGTTCTTCTGTTGCCTAAAGCCTATTGCCTTTTGGCTAATGCCTGGTGATTGAAATGTCCTTTATCGATCTGGGCAATGACGATAAAAATAATATATTTAGTATAAATATTCATTGTACACATTCTTTCCGCGCCATCCCTTGTATTGTGCCCCGGCGGAAGCCACAAGGGATAGGGGAAAGAAAGTTATCCACATTTATTCTAAACTGCATGAAATATCTTGTCTAAATAAATTGTTAAATCGCTTGAAAATCCAAGGGAAATCTGGTATCATATCAGCGTGGCTGAATGAGGGAAACGGTTTTCCACAAAAAGTTATCCACAGTCTGCGGCGGGATTTCATCCGGCAGGCATTCTTTTTTCTCTGTTTTTCCGAAAGAACGGCGGAAATACGCGTGCATAAATTCGCATGAGGGATGGGGAATATTCATGGATATACAAGCGATCTGGGATCAGGCCTGCGCTGTGATGCATACGGAAATGACGGAAATCACCTTCAATACCTGGATCAAGGCGGCCCTGCGTCCCCTGGGGGCCCAGGGGGATCAGTTTTTCATTGAGGCTGTCACTGATTTTTATTACAGCTTCGTGGTGCCCCGGTATGCTGTGCTCATCGGCAATTCCCTGTCCGAGGTGACGGGGCGGCCCATGAAGGCGAAGATCCTGACCCCCGCCCAGGCGGAGGAATACAAATCCGGCGCGGCGCCCCAGGAAAAGCCCGCCGCCGCTTCTTTCCTGAACCCCAAATATACCTTCGACACCTTCGTGGTGGGCAATAACAACCGCTTTGCCCACGCGGCGGCCCTGGCCGTGGCGGAAGCTCCCGCCGACGCCTACAACCCCCTGTTTATTTATGGCGGCGTGGGTCTGGGGAAGACCCATCTCATGCACGCCATCGGGAATTATATGCTCAGCCAGAACACCTCTCTGCGCATCCGGTACGTCACCTGCGAGCTGTTCATGAACGAGATGGTGAACTCCCTGAACAAGAAGACCCAGAT
>CAMOUF010000108.1 GCA_946626395.1 uncultured Clostridia bacterium | reverse complement strand
CGGAGAAGATCATCCGGGCCACCCAGAAGAAGATGATGTCGTAGCCCGTCACCAGGGCGTTTGTGGGAAAGAAATATTTCAGATCTTCGGTTTCCTCAGGCCAGCCCAGGGTGGAGAAGGGCCAAAGGGCGGAGGAGAACCAGGTATCCAGCACATGCTCGTCCTGGGTCAGCTTGGTGCAGCCGCAGGAGCAGGCCGTGGGGTCTTCCCGGCTCACGATGGTTTTGCCGCAGGAATCGCAGTACCAGGCGGGAATCCGGTGGCCCCACCAGAGCTTGCGGCTGATGCACCAATCCCGGATATTTTCCATCCAATTGTAGTACACCTTGGCGAACCGGTCCGGCACGAACCTGGTTTCCCCGTTCCGCACAGCCTCGATGGCGGGCTTGGCCAGGGGCTCCATTTTCACGAACCACTGCTTGCTGATCATGGGCTCGATGACGGTGTGGCAGCGGTAGCAGGTGCCCACCTCATGCTTGAGGGGCTCCACCTGCTTGAGCAGTCCTTTTTCCGTCAGATCCTTCACAATTTCCTTCCGGGCGTCCAGGGTGGCCATTCCGGCGTACTTGCCGCAGTCCAGCACGGAAACGGAGGTTTCTTCCTCGTCAATGTCCTCCGGCCCGGTCATACGGCCGTCGTAGGTGAACACCCGCACCAGGGGCAGGCTGTGGCGCTGGCCCACTTCATAGTCGTTGGGGTCATGGGCGGGAGTGATCTTCACCACGCCTGTGCCCTTTTCCATATCGGCGTGCTCGTCGCACACGATGGGGATTTCCTTGTCGATCAGGGGCAGGATCACATGGCAGCCGTGGAGATGGGCATACCGGGGGTCGGCGGGGTTAATGGCCACGGCGGTATCGCCCAGCATGGTTTCGGGGCGGGTGGTGGCCAATTCCAGCATTTCGCCGGTTTCCTTCACGGGATAGAGGATGTGCCAGAAAGCGCCGTCCTTTTCCTCATATTCCACTTCCGCGTCGGACAGGGCGGTGTTGCAGCAGGGGCACCAGTTCACCAGGCGGTTGCCCTGATAGATCAGGCCCTTTTCATACAGCCGCACGAACACCTCCCGCACGGCCTTGGAGCAGCCCTCGTCCATGGTGAAGCGCTCCCGGTTCCAATCGCAGCTGGCGCCCATGCGGCGCAGCTGGGGGGTGATGCGGCCGCCGTATTCCTTTTTCCAGGCCCAGCAATGCTCCAGGAACTTTTCTCTGCCCAGCTTTTTCTTGCTCAGGCCCTCGGCCCGCAGCTTATCCACCACCTTCACCTCCGTGGCGATGGCGGCATGGTCGGTGCCGGGCAGCCAGAGGGTGGGATCGCCCTTCATGCGGTGGTAGCGGATCAGGGCGTCCTGCAGGGTGGCGTCCATGGCGTGGCCCATGTGCAATTGGCCCGTCACGTTGGGCGGCGGCATCACGATGGTAAAGGGCTTTTTGCTCTTGTCGATCTTCGGGGCAAAAGCGTTGCTCTCTTCCCATTTTTTGTAGGTTTCGGCCTCGATGGCCTGGGGATTATAGGTTTTTTCCATGTTGAATTCTTCCGGCATGATTGATTCCTCCTTCGTGGGAATAAGCGTGTAAGAGCGCAGCATGCGAATCATGGAGCGGTTCAAAGTCTGGATTCGCTGCCTGCGTCCTGTACGCTGGAAAAAGAAACGGGCCAACCCCTCCCGAAGGACGGATTGACCCGTGGTACCACCTTGCTTCGCGGCAAAATTTCTTTCGCCGCCTCATGGCCGCTGTAACGTGCGTTCCTTTCCGGACGGACTACTCTGTTCATCCGCCGCCCTCCCGGACGACCTTCCGCTCCTTTGCCCCGGCGGCCTTTCAGCCGATGAACCGCCTCTCTGTTCTGGGACGCTGAAAGCGTACTCCTTCCGTTCCACGGGCCATGAATTTTTTCGTTCCAAGTTTTTCGTTCAAAGTTCCAAGTAAAATCAGACTGTTTCCATCCTTACGAAAAAATGCCTGTCAAGGCATTTTCCCGTTCTAATCCCGGAACTTGGAAGTAAGAACTTAGAACTTTGAAGAACTTACGCGTTCTTCTTTTCTTTCTCTTCCATGTTGACGATCTGTTTGCCGTCATAGTAGCCGCAATGCTTGCAGACATGGTGCGCCAGCTTCATCTGGTGGCACTGTTTGCACTCCACGATTGCGGGAACCTCCAGCTTCCAATTGGCGCGGCGGGAACGGCCGCGGGCCTTGGATACTTTTCCTTTGGGCAGAGCCATAATTACACCTCCTGATCCTTTGTCAGCAATTGCTGCAATGCCGAAAAAGGATGCTGGTCGGGCATGTCCTTCTGGCAAGCATGCGAAGATGGGGTTTCCTCCGACGGCAGCTCGGCCAAAGCCGGGCAGGGATTGGCGCATTCAAAGCGAATGGGCAGATCCAGCACCGCCAGAGTCATGCACAGATGGGAAAGCTCCACCTTGGAGCCCTCGTACATCCATTTTTCTTCTCCGTCCGGGGTCAGCTCCTCTTCCTGACGGTTAAAGCGGGTTTGCCGGGTAAAGGTTTCATCGAAGGGAACCTCCACCGGGTAATCCACTTTCTTCAGGCATCCGGCGCAATGGCCGTGAGCCGTGCAGGAAAGGGTGCCCCAGATGCGCAGATGATCCTCCGCGCCGGAAAAGTGTCCCGTCAGGAGCACGCCGTCAAAGGTGACGGTATCGCCGAAAATCTCCTGGGGCGGGATCTCGTCACGGTGTTCAAAGGGAATCGCTTCGCCCGGAGCGCGCATGGCGCGTGATACATCCAGCAGCAATCTCTCTCCCTCCAATCGTGACCGGGTTATATTATATCTTGTTTGGGGGGCCTTTGTCAATCCTTTTTTCAGGGTTCCCGGGCTGTTTTCACAGTTTTGTAAAGGATTTGGAGCAGAGTGCAGAGTCAAAATCAAAAATCCTTATGGCTCCCCTATGAGGAGAACTGACTGATAGGTTTAACCCCTCCGCCCCTTTGGGGCACCTCCCCTCATAGGGGAGGCGTTCTCCACCCCTTTATAAGGGAGACACAACATCTGAACTCTGAGCTCTGCACACTCCCTATTGCCTATTACCTTTTGCCTACTGCCTCTTCCCTGTTGCCTCCTCAACCCTGCTCCCCATTCTTCGCCGTCTCATACACGAAGGTGTCCAGGAATTGCCTGGCCCGCTGGGTTTTGGGGTGATGGAAAAATTCCGCCGGGGGGCCTTCCTCGATGATTTTTCCGTTTTCCAGGAAAATCACCCGGTCCGCCACCGCCTCGGCGAAGCGCATTTCATGGGTGACGATGGCCATGGTCATGCCGTCCCGGGCCAGGTCCAGCACCACGTTCAGCACCTCCCGCACCATTTCGGGATCCAGGGCCGCGGTGATTTCATCCAGCAGCAGCATTTCGGGCTTCATCAGCAGGGCGCGCACCAGGGCTACCCGCTGCTTCTGCCCGCCGGACAGGGTGCGGGGCAGAGCATGTGCCTTTTCCTCCAGGCCCACCCGCCGAAGGGCGATCAGAGCTTCCTGCTCCACCTCCGCCTTGGGGCGCTTTAAGGCTTTCGTGGGGCCCAGCAGCAGATTGCCCATCACATCCAGATGGGGAAACAGATCATAGCTTTGAAACACCATGCCCACCCGCTGCCGGACGGACACCAGGTTTTTCTTTTTCCCGGAAATGGTTTCGCCCCGCAGCAGGATTTCGCCGCTGTCGATCTGCTCCAGGCCGTTGATGCAGCGCAGCAGGGTGGATTTGCCGCAGCCGCTGGGGCCCACGATCACCAGCACCTCCCCTTCCCGGATGGTCAGGGACACACCGTCCAGCACCCCGGTCCCGTCAAAGCCCTTGCTGATATTCCGCACTTCCAATAATGGCTGATTCGACATGATCGCTTGATCTCCTTACACCCATTTTTTCTCCAGCTTGCCCGCCAGCAGCGAGATGGGCCAGCACACGATAAAATACAGAAAGAACACCGCCGCGTAAATACCCACCGCCGCCTGGGGCGCGTCGTAGCGGGCGTTGTCGATGATTTGCTGGCTCACCTTGAGCACCTCCACCACGCCGATGAGCATCACCAGAGAAGTGGTTTTGATCATCCGGGTGGCCAGGTTGATGGCCTGGGGGATCAGGCGGCGCACCGTTTGGGGGATGATCACATGGCCGTATACCTGCGCCCGGGTCAATCCCAGCGCCGCGCCGCTTTCCATCTGATGCCGGGGGATGGATTCCATAGCGCCCCGTACCAGATCCCCCATTTCCCCCGCGCCCCAGAAGGTGAACACGATCACCGCCGAGGCTTCCCCGGACAATTGGATATTAAAGGCTTTCGCAAGGCCGAAATACACCAGAAACAAAAGCACCAGCTGAGGCACGATGCGGATGGTTTCCAGCCACAGGCGGCAGAACGCCTTCACAATGGGATGCTTCACCGTCATCAGCATGCCCACCAGCAGCCCCAGCAGAACGGACAGCCCAATGGAAATCAGGCTCAGCCGCAGGGTGACCCACAGCCCTTCCAGGAGCCGGGCCAGGTTGCGGCCTTTAAGCAGCACGTCCAAAGCCTGCATAGCGAAGCCTCCTTTCCAGCCAGGAGAAAAGAATGGAGATGGGCAGCAGCAGCACCAGATACGCCACCACCAGCATCAAAAGCGATTCATCCGTTTTGTAATACATGCCGATCAAATCCTTGGCCACATACATGAGATCAGCCAAAGCCACGGCGCTGAACACGCTGGTTTCCTTGATCAGGAAAATCACGTTGGCGCACACAGCGGGCACGGCGGTGGCCAGGGCCTGGGGAAAAATCACATAGCGCAGGTTCTGGGCGGGGCTCAGGCCGATGCCCTCCCCCGCCTCCCGCTGGTTTTTGTCCACCGCCTCCAGCCCGCTGCGGAAGGCCTCGGCCATATAGGCGCCGCCCAGGAAGG
The DNA here is from genome assembly GCA_946626395.1 of uncultured Clostridia bacterium. Taxonomy (GTDB): domain Bacteria; phylum Bacillota; class Clostridia; order Christensenellales; family Aristaeellaceae; genus RUG563. The sequence goes on along the minus strand of CAMOUF010000108.1, from coordinate 9,777 downwards.
TAAGGCCGATGATGGCACAGGCTTCGCTGCTGAACCGAATGCCGATCTTGGGCAGGCCGAAATACAGGAAAAACAATTGCACCAACAGCGGCGTGTTCCGCGCCAATTCGATATAGACCCTGGCGATCTGCCGCAGCACCGGCACCCGGAAGTGCAGCGCCACGCAGCACAGCGCTCCCACCGCCATGGACAAAAGGATGCCGTATACGCCCATGCGCAATGTCAGCCAGGCGGCCTGGGCATACATGGGCGTGAACCGCTGGATGAACGACCAATCCATAAACAGCCCTCTTTCTTATCAAAAAACGGCAGCCGCAGCCGCCGTAAAATCCCCTTCAAGCATCATCAGCATACTGTCAGCAGGCCGGCGCGCCGGAAAAAGCACGGGCACAGCAACACAGCCCCGTCATCCGCTTTCCCGCCATCCCGGCTCACCTCCCCCTGTAATGCTTTACTATACGCTTTTGCTTCGCTTTCTGTCAACCGCCGCAGTGTTTTTTCTTTGTTCTCCGCTGGCAGGACGCAGCCGGTCGGCCGTTTCTTTATGGGAGCGCTTTATCTTCCTAATAAGTCTGTGATGCGTCAGGAAGCGTTCCTTGCAATTCCTGACAATTCATGATATAATCACCACATTGCAGGCGGATGGTCGGCCTGCTTGACGCGAGACATTTGGGAGGGAAAAATCTTGGAAGACCCGATCGGCCGATGGTTGATAGAAATTGGGCTGATGCTTTTATGCGCGCTGCTGGCGCTGTGCCAGGCGGCGCTGACCCATGCAAATGAAAATAAACTGCGCGCCGCCGCCGCGGAAGGGGACGGACGCGCGAAAAAGCTGCTGGCGTATTTGGAGCGCCCGGAACCCGTGGCGGCCCTGCGGGGGGTGAGGACGCTTTTTTTGCTGCTGTTTGCCGCACTGGGAGTGGAACTGTTTCAGCATATGGGGCTGCCCTTCGTGGGCGCGGCGGTGGTGTTTTGCCTGATCGCCTCCCTGCTGATCATGACGCTGTGCAAGCTGACCCCGGAAAAAATCGGCAAAAAGCGGGCGGATCAGCTGGCCCTGGCGCTCCAGCCCCTGATTTCCTTCGTGACCAGGATCATGACACCCTTTACCGCCCTGGAGGGTCTGGCCGCCCGGGGCATCGCCAGCCTCTTTGGCATTGATATCCACGCCCCGGACGAGGAAGTGACGGAGGAGGAAATCCGCGCCATGGTGGATATCGGCGAGGAATCCGGCGTGATCGAGCGGGACGAAAGGGACATGATCAAAAACGTGTTCGAGTTTGGCGACCTGACCGCCGCCGACTGCATGACCCACCGCACCGACGTGACCTCCATCTGGATCGGCGACGACCAGGAAACCATTTTGCAGACCATCAAGGAAAGCGGCTTGAGCCGGTTCCCGGTCTATAACCAGGATATTGACGACATCATAGGCGTGCTGTCCACCCGGCAATACCTGCTGAACATGAGCGAAAAGCAGCCCAAGCCCCTGCGGGCCCTGCTCCGGGACGCTTATTTCGTGCCGGAAACCGTGCCCACGGATGTGCTGCTGCGGAACATGCAGCACGTAAAGACCCACATTGCCATCGTGGTGGACGAATACGGCGGCATGAGCGGCATCGTGACCATGGAGGATCTGCTGGAAGAGATCGTGGGCAATATCTATGACGAATTCGACCCAGCCGCCGAAACGGAAATCCAGCCCGCAGGCGAGGATACCTGGCGCATCAGCGGCAGCGCCGACCTGGAAACGGTGGCGGAAACGCTGAAAGTGACCCTGCCCCAGGACGAGGATTACGATACCCTGGGCGGCCTGATTTTCAGCCGCTTCCGCTCCATTCCCGAGGACGGCTCCACCCCCGTTCTGACCCTGTATGCCACCGAGGACGGGGAAGCCCCTGAGGAAGGCAAGGCGGATGAAATCCAAATCCAGGTGGAAACCATTTTAGACCGAAGAGTGGAATGGGCCACGGTGCATATCCTCCGGGCGGACAGCCCGGAAGCATCTCAGGAGCCGGAAGGCCCAAAACCAGGTCAGGACAATCATTAATTCGGTTCAATATATAATCTTGCGGAGAATACCGTTGCTCCCCTGAAATTTTTATCTGAAAAGAATAATGAAGAAAGAACACATTTGCTGAATCTTATATTGCTTTCTCGGAGGGGGGGTGTGGGGGGAACCGCTCTTTGGCATCCAAAGAGCGGTTCCCCCCACAAACTTTTAAATCGAGCTTTTTCCCCGTTCCTTATTGGAGCGGGGCTTTGTTTTTCCGCTGGCTTTTTGGCGGAAAATCAATTGCATAATTGGGGCTGGAATGATAAAGTGAGAGAGATAGAAACAGGAAAAACGGAGGAAGGCCCATGAAAACGGCTGTGCTGGAGGAATTGCTGAGCAGCGGGCGGCGGCCCGTGCTGGTGGAGTTCGACCCGCCCCGGAACGAAAGCCCGGAGGAATTTATCCAGGGGGCCTGGGCGCTGTATGCCGCGGGGGCGGACGTGATCACCGTGGCGGACTGCCCCATCGGCCGGGCCAGCATCGACGCCTGCATGCTGGCGGCTAAGCTGAAACGGGAGTTTGGCGTGGAGCCGCTGCCCCATATGGCCTGCCGGGACCGGAATTTAAACGCCGCCAAGGCGCTGCTCATGGGCCTGGCCATGGAGGAGATCCATCAGGTGCTGCTGGTGACGGGGGACCCGGTGTCCCATGAGGACAGAAACGAAATCAAGGGCGTGTTTCAAATGACCTCCCGCACCCTGGCCCGCTCCATCGTGACGCTGAACGAAGAAAAAAAGCTGGAGCCCTTCTTCCTCTGCGGAGCCCTGAACGTGAACGCCCGGAATTTCCAAGTGGAACTGGACCGGGCCAGGCGCAAGGAGGACAGCGGCATCCGGGCCTTTCTGACCCAGCCGGTGTCCGGGGAAAGGGCGGCGGAAAATCTGCAAAAAGCCCGGCAGACATTGAAGGGCCATTTGCTGGGCGGGCTGTTTCCCATCGTCAGCTATAAAAACGCCTGCTTCCTGCAAAAGGAGGTGGCGGGCATGGAAATCGACGATTCTCTGCTGCGGGCTTACGAGGGCCTGAACCGGGAGCAGGGAGAGGCCCTGGGCGCGCGGCTGTGCGTGGATATGGCGGCGGCCATCGCCTCTTTTGTGGACGGCTTTTATATCATGACGCCCTTCCGACGGGTGGAGCTGGTGAAAGGGATCCTGAAAAAACTGAAAGACAATGAAAATCAGCAGGGATGAAGCGCTGCGCTATCTGGGCGCGGCGGGGGCGGGGGAAGATACCCGCCGGGCGGTGGAGGCCGTGGCCGGAGAAATCGAAGGGAGCTTCCAGCCGCAATTTATTTACCGGGTATTTGACTGCGCCGTCAGCCCGGAAGGAGTCTGCCTGCCTCAAGCCAATCTGTGCCTGCCGGGGAAAATGGCGCAGCGCATGCTGTCGGGCTGCCATCGGGCGGCGCTGCTGTGCTGCACCCTGGGCCTGGCCTTTGACCGGCTGCTGCTGAAGACCCAAAGCCGGGACATGGCCCGGGCCGTGATCATGGACGTGTGCGGCAGCGCCTATGTGGAGGCGGGCTGCGACGAGGCGGAAAAGGAAATCGCCGCCCGGTATCCGGATCTTTTTTTGACGGACCGGTTCAGCCCCGGCTACGGCGATTTGCCCCTGTCCGTCCAGGCCAATGTTTTACAGGCGCTGGACGCCCAACGGCTGCTGGGGGTGTATGCGCTGCCCTCTTTCATGATGGCCCCCGCCAAATCCGTTACCGCCGTGATTGGCTTGAGCAGGACCCCTCAGCCCGCCCGGGTACGGGGCTGCGGATACTGCGCCATGAAGGAAAACTGCGTTTACCGGAAGGGAGGAACAACCTGTGGCTTTTGATTTTTCTTCCTATCTTTTATTGGACGGCGCCATGGGCACCATGCTGCAAAAGAGCGGCTTAAAGCCCGGCCAGCTTCCGGAGCTGATGAACCTGACCAATCCCCAGGCCGTGGCAAGCGTGCACCGGGCTTATTTGCAGGCGGGGAGCCGGGTGATTTACGCCAATACCTTCGGGGCCAGCCCCAAAAAGCTCCGCAAGGCGGGGCATACCGTGGAGGAAGTCGTAGGCGCTGGGGTTTCCCTGGCGCGCAGGGAAGCAGCGCCCTACGGCGCTTTCGTGGCCCTGGACGTGGGGCCCCTGGGGGAACTGCTGGAGCCTCTGGGCAGCCTGAGCTTTGAGGACGCCTATGACCAGTTTGCCCAAATCATGAAGGCCGGGGCGGCGGCGGGGGCCCAGCTCATCGTCATCGAAACCATGACCGACCTGTACGAAGCCAAAGCCGCCCTGCTGGCCGCCAAGGAAAAGACGGATCTGCCCGTGTTCGTCACCATGAGCTTTGACGGCACAGGCCGCACCTTCACCGGCTGCACCGTGGCCGCCATGGCCCGCACCCTGGAAGGACTGGGGGCCGACGCTATCGGCGTCAATTGCTCCCTGGGCCCCCGGGAAGTGCTGCCCCTGATCCGGGAACTAAAGCAAAACACCCGCCTGCCCATCATCGCCAAGCCCAACGCCGGATTGCCCGACCCGGAGGACGGGCATTACAGCATGAACGCCGCCGACTTTGCCGCCGCCATGGAGGACGTGATCGCGGCGGGAGCGCTAATCGTCGGGGGCTGCTGCGGCACGGGCCCGGATTATATCGCCGCGCTCAAAGAGATTGTGCCCCAAACGCCGCCTCCGCCTATCGAAGCGGAGCCTGTTCCCATGATCTGCACCCCCACCGCCGCCCTGCCCCTCAATCGGGTGCGGGTCATTGGGGAGCGCATCAATCCCACCGGCAAAAAGCGCTTTCAGCAGGCCCTGCTGGAAAACGATCTGGACTATATCGTGGACGTGGCCATCGCCCAATTGGACGCCGGAGCGGAGATTTTAGACGTGAACGTGGGCTATCCCGGGGTGGATGAAGCGGTGATGCTGCCCCGGGTGGTGAAGGCGCTGCAAAGCGCCGTGGACGCGCCGCTGCAATTGGATTCCGTGAACCCCGCCGCCCTGGAGGCCGCCCTGCGGATATACAACGGCAAGGCGGCGGTGAACTCCGTCAGCGGCAAGGATGAAAGCCTGAGCACCGTTCTGCCCCTGGTAAAAAAATACGGGGCCAGCGTGGTGGGATTGACCCTGGATGAAAACGGCATTCCGGACAGCGCCGAAAAGCGGTTCGCCATCGCGGAAAAAATCCTGAATCGCGCTTTGGCGGCGGGCATTCCCCGGCAGGACGTGTGGATCGACTGCCTGACCCTCACCGTGTCCGCCCAGCAGGAGCAGGCGGAGGAAACCCTCCGGGCAGTATCCATGGTGCGGCAAAGGCTGGGGCTGCAAACGCTGCTGGGAGTCAGCAACATCTCCTTCGGCCTGCCCAACCGGCTGCTGATGACCCAAACCTTTCTCATCCGCGCCCTCCACGCGGGGCTCACCCTGCCCATTCTCAACCCCAATCAGAAGGAAATCATGGATGCCATCGCCGCCTTCCGGGTGCTGAACGGGGAAGACGGGCAAAGCAAGCAATATGTGGAGCGCTTTTCTCAGGCCCAGCCGGAAGCAAAGCCTGCCGTGACTGCCGCGCTTTCGTTGAGCGAGGCCATTTTCCGGGGGCTCAAGGCCGAGGCGGGCCGGGCGGCAAAGGAAGCCTTGCGGATCCAAGCGCCGCTGGACATCGTCAGCGCTCATTTGATTCCCGCCCTGGACCGGGTGGGCGCGGATTACGAGCAGGGGAAGGTATTCCTGCCTCAGCTGCTTTCCGCTGCCCAGGCGGCCCAGGCGGTGTTTGAGGAAATCAGGAGCGCCCTTTCCGCCGCCGGGGGAGAAAGCGTCAGCAAGGGAAAAATCATCATCGCCACCGTCCAGGGGGACATTCACGATATCGGCAAAAACATTGTGAAAACCGTGCTGGAGAATTATGGCTATCAAGTGATGGATTTGGGCAAGGACGTGCCGCCGGAAAAGGTGGCCAGCGCCGCCCAGGAAACCGGCGCGCCGCTGGTGGGCCTCTCCGCCCTGATGACCACCACCCTGCCCGCCATGGAAGAAACGGTGCATCAGCTCAAAGCCCTGCCCCATCCCCCCCGGGTGATGGTGGGCGGCGCGGTGGTCACGGAGACCTGGGCCCTTTCCATCGGCGCGGACTTCTACGCCAAGGACGCCCGCGGAGCCGTGGGCATTGCGAGAAAAGTGTTTGAAGCCTGACGAAAGTTAGGAGTGAGGAGTTAATAGTTCAAAAAAACATCGACTATTAACTCCTCATTCCTCACTCCTCACTCCTCACTTATTATAAATGTTACAATCCCGCAAATCATTTGACATACTTTCTTTTTCCAGATATAATGATTGATGAAATCCGGATATGAAGGAGGTTCCCATGAAGAAGCTGCTGACGATGGGAGCGCTGCTTTTCCTGTTGGTTCTGGCCCTGGCCCCGGCCCAGGCGGAAATGCGGGGATATGTGAAGGGACAGGGCTATGTGTACGTTCATTTGGGGGAATATCCCTATGAGGCGGACGGCACGGTGAAGCCCCTGCTGTGGCGGGTGCTGGAGGTGCGGGACAACCGCGCCCTGCTTTTGACGGAATATATTATCGACACCAGCCAGATCATTTTTGAAACGGATGAAAAGGTGATCGAGGCCCATTCCTTCCGCCGGATCAATTCCTTTGAGGAAAGCGATCTGTTTCCCCTGCTGAGCACGGAATACCTGGACCGGATGCTGGGAACTTCTCCTCTTCGCAACGCCCTGATCCCCGAGCCCAATGGGGCCACGCTGTTCATGCTCAACGACGAAGCCATGCTGACCAGCGCTTACGGCTTTGACAGCGCCCGCTGGGCCGAATGGCCCGACCGCATCCGCTCCCACGAAGCGGAGGGCACCCCCTACGCCATCAAGCAGCGGGGCTTATACGTGGCCTATCAGAATGAAAAATCCTCCTATTGGGTCGCCACCGTGAAGGAGCCGTCGGACTATAAGCTGCAAATCGTGGGCTTCAACGGCCATCTGAGCTACGGGGCCTATACCCGGGTGAATATCGGATTGCGTCTGGCCCTGCGGCTGGACCTAAACCAGGTGGATTTGACGGGCGGCGACGGCAGCAAGGATTTCCCCTACAAGCTGGCCTATAACGGCACCGCTCCCGCCCCCACCGCCGCCCCGGCTATCGCGCCCGCAGCCACGGAGGCCCCCGCGTCCCCCTTGAGCGGCATCCCGGAAATGACGGCAGAGCCCATTGCCCAGGCCGCGCCGGAAACGCCCGCGCCAACGGACATCCCCCTGCCCACCGAAGCGCCTGCCCAGGAAAGCAAAAATACCGTCACCCTGTCCTTTGTGGGTGACTGCTCCATCGGCGATTCGGAGCAGTACACCAAGGCGGCTTCCTCTTATCATACCTGCCTGAGCAAAAACGGCTATGCCTGGCCCTTCTCTCTGGTAAAGGATTATCTGGAAAACGACGATCTGACCGTGGCCAACCTGGAGGTGGTTTTCACCACCCGCACCCGGCATACCGATAAGAAATACAATCTGGTGGGCAATCCCGAATTTACCCAGGTGCTCAAGGAAGGCAGCGTGGAGATGGTGAACACCGTCAACAACCACTGCATGGACTTCCTGGACGCCGGTTATGTGGAGTCCCTGGGGCATTTGGACGAAGCGGGCATCCTGCATTTCGGCACCATTTATCCCGGCCTGGCCAACCAGCACGACGACCTGGGCAAGGTCCAGGTGGGCGATTTGCTCTTTGGCTTCGTGGGCTTTTCCTATCCCCAGGATTACGACGCGCCCAAGATCGCTTCCCGCATTGCCGCCCTGCGCAGCCAGGGCTGCGACGTGGTGATCGTCAGCCTGCACTGGGGCCGGGAAACCTATATGACCCCGGATTCCTGGCAGTATCCCTTTGCCCGGCAGATCATCGACGCGGGCGCGGACATGATCTGGGGCCATCATCCCCATGTGATCCAGCCCATTGTGATGTACAAGGGAAAGCCCATCCTGTTCTCCGCCGGAAACTTCACCTTCGGCACCATGAGCGACGTGGACCCCTCCACCGGCATTTTCCAGGTGACCTATGAAAAAACAGAATCCGGCGCGGAATTAAAGCAGCTGCGGGTCATTCCCTGCAAAACCCAGCCCAGCCCCGATTTCAGGCCCATTGAGCTGACAAGCGAAAAGGAACGCCAGGACGTGTTCAAGAAGCTGGTGCTGAAAAAAGAAATGACCAGCATGCAGAATCCCCCCGCCTCTTTCCTGGAAACCGGCGTGATCGAATTTGAAAACGGGCAAATGAAGTAATCGGCAAGTTGTCTGTTCAGTTGCTGACAGTTCCAAGTTCTAAACTGATGCAGTTCTGCGCAATTAGGCACATCGATGCTGGCAGACGATTATGCTTAGAACTTGGAACTTGGAACTGTAATATCATTCCCGTATTATGCGGGCGGGTCTTAACAAGGAGGTACTATCGTTGAAAAACGTTTTCCGGTTTTGTTTGCTTTTGCTGCTGCTTTTGTCCCTGCTGGTGCTGGTTCCCTCCGGGACCATCGTGGCGGAGGCGGAAATCATCCAGCTGCCCCTGGATATGAAGGAGGGCATCAAGCAGGCCCTCGCGCCCCTGCCCACCGGCTATGTGTCCGATTGGGAATATGAGGACCCTTCCATTCATGTGAAAATCGAGCAGGGCCGGGTGGAGGACACGAATTTCCTGGCGGCCCGGGTGACCATCGCCAACGCCACCCAGATCCGCTCCATGTTCACCGGCTCCTACATGAGCCCGTCCGAGGAATGGGGCACCACCCTGGCCAAGAACGCCAAGGCCGTGCTGGCCATCAGCGGCGATTCCTTCCACAAGCACAGCAATATCGGCCTGGTGGCCAAACAGGGCAAGCTGTACCGGAACAAGTGCGACAAGGTGGAGGATAAATCCAAGCTGCGCTACGACGTGCTGATCATCGACGATCAGGGCGATCTGCACATCCTGCCCCAGGCTACCAACGCCGACGTGGATTCTTTCCCCGGCACCATCATCAACGGCTTCACCTTCGGCCCCGGCCTGATCATCAACGGCGAAAAGCAGACCGGCTTCGTGAACATGAACAACGCCTCCGACAAGCCCGCCCAGCGCATGTGCATCGCCCAGGTGGGGCCCCTGGATTACCTGTGCATTTACACCGAAGGCCCCGAGGACGAGGGCTCCAAGGGCCTGACCCTGGAGCAGTTCGCCGATTTCGTGGCCACCTTCGAGGGCGTTCAGAACGCCTATAACCTGGATGGCGGCGTGACCACCTGGATGGTGTTCAAACAGGGAAACAACAGCTACGCCAAAATCAACGGCACCAACCCCAAAAAGCGCCCTATCGCCGATATCCTGTATTTCGGCAGCGCGTGGCAGGAATAAAGTGACAGTTCCTGCCCAACCCGCAAAGAAACCACATCTGCTTCGATACGAAAAGGAAATCTTATGGATGCGACACAGCATATTCTGTTTTCTGTTTTCGGCCTGCCCGTAACGGCTTATGCTCTGTGCCTGGCGGTTTCGCTGGGGGCAGGGCTTCTTTGCTTCTTCCGGCTGGGAAAAAAGAAGGCGCTCCTGGAGGATGCCCTTTGGCGGTGCGCCCTGCTCTCCCTGCCCCTGGGGCTGCTGGGAGCCCGGCTGTTTTACTGTCTTTCTTCCTTTTATTTGTATGAGGAAGTGGGGCTGGACGCCATTTTCCGTTTCTGGGAGGGGGGCTATTGCCTGTGGGGGGCTGTGGCGGG
>CAMOUF010000107.1 GCA_946626395.1 uncultured Clostridia bacterium | reverse complement strand
TAACTTTACGTAACCCCAACGCATCAGGCGAAAATTGTCGGTTTATCCCAGCTGCGATTTTTCGACATATGCGGGTCCAGGGTCCTCAGGACCCTGGCGCAGGTCTAGGCGCGCGCAGTGCCCAGCGTTCCCCTTTAGTTACTTAAAGTGTTCTATAGATGATATAGCCGAACTGAAACGAAATCAGATTTCCCGGATGATGCGCCGCATGGAATCCAGCTTTTTCTCCATGTCCTGGGTCATTTTGATATGCGTGCGGGCCCGCTGCAGGTTTTGCCCGGGGCGGGCGGTGCGGAAATATACATCGCCGTTGAGATAATCAGCCAGGAAGCGGGAGCCGCATTCCAGGGTCATCAGCAGCGCGCCCATGGGCAGGGTTTCTTTTTCCAGGGGCGTCAGACGGCTTCCGCAGGCGGACAGAAAGCCCTGGGCATAGGCTTCAAACAGCTTCAGGGACATGCCCACATGACTCAGATCCTTTTCGTCTTCCCGGGAGGTGGCGGCGCCAAAACGAATGGAATCGCCAAAATCATTGGCAGCCAGGCCGGGCATCACGGTGTCCAGATCGATCACGCAAAGGGGCGTATGGGTCTTGATGTCCAGCATCACGTTGTTCAGCTTGGTATCGTTGTGGGTCACCCGCAGGGGCAGGTCGCCCTTGTTCAGCAAATCCATCAGAAATCCGGCGTGCTTTTCCATGACCAGATACGCGTCTGCTTCCGGCTGCGCTTCCCGCAGGCGGCCCGCCGCGTCGTTCTGGATGGCGCTTTTGAGCTGCTGAAAGCGGACAGGCGTATCGTGAAAGTGGGGGATGATCTCCATCAGGGTATGGGCCGGAAAATCGGAAAGCTGATTTTGGAAGGAACCAAAGGCAATGCCGCTTTGCCGCAGATCATTTTCGTTTTCCGGCTGGTCCAGGCAGATGCTGTCAGTAACGAATTCATACATCCGCCAGTATTCGCCCTCCCCGTCCTGGCAAAAATCAGCGCCATCCACGGTGGGAACCAGCGTCAGCACCCGGCGCGGGTCGGGATTCTGCCGCCGCAGATAATGGGTTACTGAGGAAATATTGCGCATGAGACCGGGGATATCGGGGAACACATGCCGGTTCACCTTTTGCAGGATATAGGCGTGAGGCGCGTCTGTCACCGCCAGGTAGGTTTCGTTGATGTGCCCATGGCCATAGCGTTCGCACTGGACGGGCTCCCCCTCCAACTGAAACTGATGCAGGATCTGGTTCATATGTGCCTCCGTATGATGTAAGTGCTCCTTTATTATACCGGATACGCCTGCTTTTGTCACCCCCCGAAATTCAATCGCGGCAGAAAAGGGGCAAAAGCTGTTTTGTAAATTGTTACAGAAAAGTTACAACTGCGCGTTGGCATAGCCGGGATTTGCTATTGACAAGGACTTTTTCCCATTTTATAATGTAGATGTACGATGAGAAAGGAGTACACGGAGGAATGCAAAAGGGAATTCAGCGGCTGATGGTTTTCATCTGTGCGCTTGTTATGATGTGCACGGGCCCGGTTATGGAAGGGGCCTTTGCGGAAATGAATCAGCTGCCGTGGGATTTTTCCGGCGGCATGCCCCTGGACAAGGAAGGCTTCAAGGGCAGCGGCATGTATGGAGACAGCACGATCCAGGTGCAGATTTTAAAAGGAACCTATCCCCGCGGGGCGGAGCTGCCCTGCGATTACTGGGTGGCGATGATCAGGATCAGCCATCCTTCCCAGCTGCGCACCGCCGCGGCCAATGGGTTTAATTCCACCCAGGTCATCCGGGGCCGGGTGCTGGCCAAGCGCGTCAATGCCGTGGTTGCCATCAACGGCGATTATTTCTGGTATACAAACCATGGCTATATCGTGCGTCAGGGGCAGGAGTTTTTAAACGACCTGCGGGGCGACCGGGACGTGCTCCTGATCGACGAGGACGGCGATTTCCATACGGTGTATAACGCCTATTCCGGCGACGTGGGCTCCACGGTCAACGGGAAAAAGGTGATGCAGGCCCTGTATTTTGGCCCCGTCCTGCTGGAAAACGGGAAAATGATCCGGAATATGGATCTGCGCTATGATATGCGGGCGGAGGAACGGCGGCAGCGCATGTGCCTGGCGCAGATCGGGCCTTTGCAGTATATGTGCGTTTGCTGCGCCGGGCCTGCCCGGAACAATTCCGGCATGAACCTGACGGAGTTTGCCCGGCTGGTGTATGAAATCGGCAAGCAGAGCAACCTGAATATCCAGGTGGCCTATAACATGGACGGCGGCGATTCCACCATGCTGATCTTTAACGGGGAACGCATCAACGATCCTACCGACACCAGAGACCGGGAAATCGCGGATATCGTTTATTTCGCGTCCGCCCAAGGAGCGAAATAAACCATGAACGCAGGATATTATTGGATCACGATATCGGTTTCCGTGCTGCTGGGCATGGCCTGGATGGCGGCGCGGGCAAACAAACGGGGGATGAAAACAGCCCCCGTTTTCATTGGCACGGCTTTGGGTGCGGCTCTGGCGTTCCTGCTGGCGAAGATGCTTTACGTGGCGCTGATGGCAGGGAAGGTGTGGCCCCGGTATGGCGTGCGCTCCTTCCTGCGGATGGATGAAACGGAATTTTCGTTTCTAGGCGGCTGCCTTGGCATGGTGCTGGGCATGGCGCTGACGGCAAAGCGATTCAAAATCAGGTCCGGCCTGCTTTTAAGCGCGTTTGCCCCCGCGGGCGCGCTGATGGCCGCCGGCGCCCGGGCGGCGGAAGGCTTTCTGGGCATGCAGGGCGTGGGCAAGTATGTGGAGATCGACGCGTTTGCCCGTCCGCCCTTTGCGGTGAGCAACGAATGGGGGGAATGGTATTGGGCCATTTTCCTGCTGTCCGCCCTGGCAGCGCTGATCGTGGCCGCGGTGTTTGCCTTCTCCAAAAAAGAGGATGCCATTGTCAGCCTGCGGTTTGAGCGAACAGTGTATTATTTGTGCGTGCCCCAGATTTTCTGTGAAAGCCTGCGCAGCATGGGCATGCGCTGGGGCTTTGTGCGGGCGGAGCAGGTGCTGTGTGCCGTGGTGATCGTGGGCCTGCTGGTGTACGGCTGCCTGCAAACGCACCCCCAGGGCTTCTTTCGCCGGTTCGGCCCGGTGCTGGGGGCGTTTGTTTCCATTGCCGCCATCGTGGGCGTGGAATTCGGCCTGGACAAAACCAATCTGCCGCCTCTGTTCTGGTATGGCGTAATGGTGACGGCGCTGATCAACTTTGGCGTGATGGAGCATATTGTGACGGGACGGCGGCTTCGCCAGGCGCGGTAAGCGCTTCCGGGAGGTGTATGGATCATGAAAAAAGCCCTTTCCTTCTTCCTGGCTTTGCTGCTGCTGTCTGGCTGCGTTCCCGGGTGGGCCGCGGAAAAGGTGTATAAAATCGGCTGCTGCGTTGATTTTTCGGAGCAGGATTTTAACCCGGAATTTTATCAGGCGCTGGCCGCCTGCTTCCCATCCATGAATGGCGAGCAGATAGAGCTGCTGCCCCTGGACGCGGCTGGAAGCGCGGAGAGCCAGGAAGCCCAAATTCAGTTTTTGATTTCTCAGGGTGTGGACGCGCTGATTCTGTATCCCACGAGCCTGAACCGTTTGCAAGAAAGCATCCAGGCTGCCGTGGACGCGGATGTGCCGCTGGTGATCGTATATCGGGAGCCATTGCTGTACGATATAAAAAACAAAGCGGTGGATGAAACGGACGCCCGGATCACAAGCCATGAGAAGGTTTGCTTCGTGGGGGCCGATCCCCGGCTGGGCGGCGATGGACAAGCGCAGCTGATCAGCCGCTTTTCAAATCAGGGCGATATCAACGGCGACGGCGTGATGACCTATGTGATGCTGGGGGGCGCTTCCGAAGCGGAGTTGATTCACGCCCAGCATTGCGGGCAAATGCTGAACAAAACAGTGGAAAACGCCCAATGCCTGGAAACTGTTTCGGATATTATAGGCCGCCAGGGCGCGGTGCAAACCTGCGCCCGGCTGCTCAGAAAGTATAACGTGGATCTGGACTTGATCCTGTGCGCCAGTGATGAAATCGCCATGGGTGCGGCCCAGGCCATTCGTGAAAGCCAGCTGACCTTGAACCGGGATGTGTATCTGGTGGGCTTGGGCGGCGTGCAGGAAGCGCTAAGGCTGTTGCGGGAAGGCGGTATGACCGCCACCATCGTTCAGGATTTTTCCGCGCTGGCCCGCCAGGCCGCGGAAGCCGCCTTGAAGCTGGCCCGGGGCGAAGCTGTCCAGCATTTCTATCTCACCGACTATCAGGCGCTGGATCAGCAGACTGCCCAGGCGCTGTAATCAAACCGCATGAAAAAAGCATTGCCCATTTTGGCGGGCAATGCTTTTTTCAGCTACGGAGAAATGACTGATTGTTAATGCAGCTATGATATGATTAACAGGCTTGTTCTCAAGGCTGAATCCATAACGCAGCAAAAGGAACGCTGGGGCTGTTCAACTCAGTTCCGAACCAGGGTCCTGGACCCGCATTTGGCGATAAAACGTAACTGGTATCAACCAACAATCTCCGCCTGATGCGTTAGGGTGACGGGAAGTTCAAGGGCTTCTGGCTTTCCCCGGATGCTTTGCATCCGGGGCTGACGGCTTTCAGCTGCCGGGCCAGAAGCGTAAATGAGTGAACTTCGTATGATATACTTGCCCGCAACAGCGGGAACCAATATAATAGAATTCAAAGTAAATACTGATCAATTCAAAACAATTGATTTTTATACGATTGCTGGCAGGACGACTTGTAGGGGCGGATAATATCCGCCCGCTGAGAGAATCGTTTCGTGTACTTGGTTTTCCAACATTCGGAATGCCAGCTTTTTCGGGCGGATGATATCCGCCCCTACATTTTG
>CAMOUF010000106.1 GCA_946626395.1 uncultured Clostridia bacterium | reverse complement strand
GCCCGGAACGTACGCTATCCCCTGGAAATCGCGGGGGTGCCCAAGTCGAAAGCCAACGAGCGGGTGAAGGAACTGCTGCGGCTGGGGGAATTGGATGGCAGGGCCGACGCCTATCCCATCCAGCTCTCCGGCGGCCAGCGCCAGCGGGTGGCCATCGCCCGGGCCCTGGCCTCCGACCCCGAAGTGCTTTTGTGCGACGAGGCCACCTCCGCCCTGGACCCCATGACCACCCAGTCCATCCTGGCCCTGCTTCAGGATATCAACCAGCGCCTGGGCATTACCGTGGTGCTGATCACCCATGAAATGGCGGTGATCCGCCAGATCTGCAACCGGGTGGCGATTCTGGACGGGGGCCGCATTGCTGAGGAGGGCACGGTGGACGACGTGTTCGTCCACACCCGGTCCGCCGCGGGCAAGCGCCTGTTCGGCATCCTGTCCAACGACGAGGATGATTCCGTGGCCGACGTGCCCGCCATCCGCATCGTGTTTGACCGGGGCCGGGAGGGCATGCCCATCATCGCCGGGCTGGTGAAAAACTGCGGGGTGGATGTGAATATTCTCTCCGCCGACATCAAGCCCATCAACGGCCAGCCCTACGGGCAAATGCTCATCGAATCGCCGGACGACCCGGCGGTGCGGCAGCAGGTGATCCAGTACCTGACGGATCAGGGGCTGACGGTGAAGGAGGTGCGGCAGGGATGAATTGGATGCATTCTCTGTGGCAGGTGCCCTACAAGGTGTGCATGGACGGCTGGAAGGCCTTTGGCGGCTTTCTGCACAGCAACGTGTTTGGCTTTGTGTATAAGCGCTCCTGGGATATTCTCTGGCCCGCCCTGGGAGAAACCATTTATATGACGCTGCTGTCCACCATCCTGTCCTATATCATCGGCATGGCCCTGGGCGTGGTGCTGGTGGTGACCCGGAAAAACGGCATCAAGCCCATGCCCAAGCTGAATATGGTGCTGGGCACCATTGTGAATTTCCTGCGCTCCATTCCCTTTATTATCCTGCTGGTGATGCTGCTGGATACCACCCTGGCGGTGACGGGCCGCATGACGGGCACCGTTACCATCTCCTTCCCCCTGACCATCAGCGCCTTTCCCTATGTGGCCCGGATGGTGGAGGGAAGCCTGATCGAGGTGGACGGCGGCGTGATCGAGGCGGCCAAGGCCATGGGCTCCAGCACCTGGCAGATCATCCGAAAGGTGCTTTTGCCGGAGGCCAAGCCTTCATTGATCAACGGCTTTGCCATCTGCATGACCACCATCCTGGGCTATACCACCATGGCCAGCGTGGCCGCGGGCGGCGGCCTGGGGGCCACGGCGGTGGTGTACGGCCTGTCTTACCATCAATACGATATCATGTATACCGCCAGCATTTTGCTGGTGGTGCTGGTGCAGATCATCACGGTGCTGGGCACATCCCTGTCCCGCAAGCATGATCACCGCATCCGCTGACAAAAGGCATCAAGGCGGAAAACGCCTGATGATAGATGGAAAAACAATTTTTTAAGGAGGAAACCCAAATGAAAAAGACCCTTGCTATCCTGCTGGCCCTGATCCTGGCCCTGGGCGCTGCGGCCGCCGTGGCCGAAACCCTGCCCATTATCGCCACCGCCAACCCCCATTATGAGATCCTGGAGCTGGTGAAGGACGACCTGGCTCAGCTGGGCTTTGAACTGGAGCTGGGCGCGCCCTGCAACGACTACACCACCGAGAACCCCTCCACTGCCGCGGGCGATACCCTGGCCAACTTCTTCCAGCATATTCCTTACCTGAACCAGTATAACGATTCCGTGGAAGAAGACAAAAAACTGGTGATGGTGGTACCCACCCACTTTGAGCCCATGGGCATCTATCCCGGCCAGAAGACCAGCCTGGACGACCTGGCTGAGGGCGATATCATCTATGTGCCCAACGATCCCGTGAACATGACCCGCGCCTTCATCCTGCTGGCCGACGCCGGAATCATCGAGCTGCCCGAAGGCACCACCCTGGAAAGCGTTGTGACCAAGTTTGACATCGTCAACCCCAAGGGTATCGAATTCCAGGATGTGAACGCCGAGCTGACCCCCCGTCTGCGGGAAGGCGGCGCTTTCGCCGTGATCAACGGCAACTATGCCTCCCAGAACGGCCTGAACCCCGGCAAGGACGCCGTGTATTTTGAGCAGCCCGAAAGCCAGGCCGCCAAGGCGTATGTGAACATCTTTGCTGTGAAGCCCGAAAACGCCGAAGCGGATTTCGTGAAGGCCCTGGAAAAGGTCATCTATACCCAGAAGGTGTATGACCTGATCGTGGAAAGCGGCTTCGCTCCCGTGTTCGAGGTGCCCGCGGAATAACATCCTGTCTTTCTGACTACAGCCTGGGCCGCGCCGTTTCTGGCGCGGCTTTTCCTTTTTCATTGAAAGGATTGACAGAAACGGCAATTCTGCGCTATATTAAATAGGTATTCTTATTTTAGAACCGGCGGTTTTTCTCCCCGCCGCGATAGGCTGAAAGGAGTTTTTTATGCGCCTGACCGCTTTGATTCTTTCTTTGCTGCTTCTGCTCTCCCTGGCTTGCCCGGCCCTTTCCGAAACTGCTGTGTACCAGGCCCCCAAGCAGATCGTGATCACCTTTACCGGCGACTGCACCCTGGGCATCGACGACCGGGAGCGGGGCAAAGACACCGGCTTTGACAGCTTCATTGAAAAAAACAGCCTGGAATATCCCTTTGCCAACGTGAAGGAAATATTTGAGCAGGACGACTTGACGGTGATCAACCTGGAAGGCACCCTGTACAACTCCGACGCCAACCGGGCCAAGAAGACCTATGCCTTCCGGGGCTCCACCGATTACACCCAGATGCTTACCATGGCCAGCATCGAGGCCTGCTCCGTGGGCAATAACCATTCTATGGATTACGGCGCGCCCGGCTTCCAGTCCACCACGGAGGCGCTGGAGGCGGCAGGCATCGCCTGGTTCGGCACCGACAATGGCTTCAACCAGACCTATGTGTTTGAAAAGGACGGCATTAAGATCGGCTTCGTGTCCATGTACGAATCCGGCTGGTGGGACAAGCTGGGGCTGCTCAGCGCCGCCTTTGACCAATTGCGGGCCCAGAACTGCGACGTGATCATCGGCTGCCCCCACGCGGGGGAGGAATACGCCGTGCGCTGCTGGCCCGGCAGCGGCCAGGAAAAGCTGACCAACCGGATGATCGATTTTGGGTGCGATCTGATCGTGTGCAATCATTCCCACACCATCCAGGGCATCCGGCAGGAAAACGGAAAAACCGTGCTGTGGAGCCTGGGCAATTTCGTGTTCGGCGGCAATTCCGAAATCAAGCTGAACAAAATGAACGAGCCCTGCAACTACACCTTTATCGCCCAGTTTACTCTGTCCTTTGACGAAAACAACAAATACCTGGGCCATCAGCTGAACATTATCCCCTGCATGATTGCCTCCGGCAAGGATGCCAAAAACGGCAAGCTGCGCAATTTCTACCAGCCCTATCCCGTGTCCGGCAAGGACGCGGAATTCGTGATGAATTCCATCAAGCGGGATCTGACCCCCCGGAATTTGAAGCTGAACCCCTATGTGGAGGGCGTGGGGGCTTTGCAGGATTTCGTGCCCGCTGTGGGCCGCTGAAATCTTTATTGCAAAGTGTCCAAGAAACGGCTATAATATGCTTTGTGTTCCTATTGTTTTCGGAGGAAAAGCATGATCAACGCGCAGGATTTTATCAAGGATCTTTCTTTGCAGGTGCTCAGCCCCGCCAAGCGCACGGAATGGGATATTCACGCGGCGGAGCTGAACCGGCCCGGGCTGCAGTTCGTGGGCTTTTACGAGCATTTTCCCCATGACTGGCCCCAGGTGGTGGGGCTGACGGAAATGAGCTATCTGGAATCCCTGCCCGCCGAATTGCGCCGGGAGCGGCTGGAAGCCTTTTTTTCCTACCGCAGTCCCTGCATGATCATCTGCCGGGGCATGATGCCTTCGGAGGATATGCTGGAATTGGCCGCCAAATATGACGTGGCCCTGCTGCGCACCCAGGCGGTGACCACCCGTTTCGTGGCCAACGCCATGAATTATCTGAACCGGTGCCTGGCCCCCCGGGCCACCCTCCACGGCGTGCTGGTGGACGTGTACGGCATGGGGGTGCTCATCACCGGCGAAAGCGGCGTGGGCAAAAGCGAAGCCGCTCTGGAGCTGGTGCGCCGCGGCCACCAATTGGTGGCGGACGACGTGGTGGACGTGTGCCGCATTACGGAAAACCGCCTGATCGGCGAATCGCCGGAAATGGTGCGGTATCTGATGGAGATCCGCGGCATCGGCATCATCGACATCAAAGCCATGTACGGCATCAGCGCCGTCATGAGCAGCAAGACCATTGACCTGATCATTCACCTGGAAACCTGGAAGGAAAAGAAATCCTACGACCGCCTGGGCCTCACCGACGATTTCACCACCATCATGGACGTGCGGGTGCCCCAGCTGGTGCTGCCCGTGCGGCCCGGCCGGAATGTGGCCGTGGTCATCGAGGTGGCGGCGCGAAACTTTTCCTTGAAGCAGAACGGCTATTCCGCCGCCCAGGAGCTGGACCGCAGGCTCAACGGGCTCATCGACGCGGCGAAGCAATAACAGGCCCCGGGCCTCAAATTCATTCTTGACGGTAGATTGTACACAGCGATTCCCGCGCCCTCTTTTATGGAAAGAGCGGGATGAAAAGGGAGGATACAAACGATGGTTTTTATCGGCATTGACCTGGGGGGCACCAACATTGCCGTGGGCGTGGTCAGCGAAGCGGGCTCCCTGCTGGCGGAAACCTCCGCCAAAACCCTGGCGGAGCGGCCTTATAAAGAGATCGTCAAGGATATGGCCGCCTGCGTGATGAAGGCGGTCACCCGGGCGGGGCTCACCGAAGCGGATATTCAGTCCATCGGCATCGGCATTCCCGGGGTGGCGGACGCGGAACAGGGCCTGGTGCTGAACTGCACCAACCTGGGCTGGATCAACGTGCCCCTTCGGGAGGAAATGCAGAAATACATCAATAAGCCCGTCTTTATCGACAACGACGCTAACGTGGCCGCCCTGGCGGAAAGCTATTTCGGCGTCAGCGCGGGCTATAAAAGCAGCGTGATGATCACCCTGGGCACCGGCGTGGGCGGCGGCATCGTCATCAACGGCCGCACCTGGACAGGGGCCCATGGCCGGGGCGGTGAAATCGGGCATATGACCCTGGTGCCCGACGGCGCGCCCTGCACCTGCGGCAATAACGGCTGCGTGGAGCGCTACTGCTCCGCCACGGCCCTGATCCGCCTGGGCAAGCAGGAATGCTATTCCTTTCCCAACTGCGGCATTATGCAGAAGGCGGGAGGCAATATCAATAAAGTCAATGCCCGCACGGTGATTGACGCGGCGAAGGAAGGTGATGCCAGTGCCCTTCGGGTATTCAATTCCTTCGTCAAGTATCTGGCCCTGACCATCAATAATATCACCTCGTCCCTGGACCCCGATATCATCGTGCTGGGCGGCGGCGTCAGCCACGCGGGCGATTTCCTGCTGAACGCCGTGGCGGCGGAGCTGCCCCGGTATCAGATGTTCAAGGCCCTGCCCATTCCCAAGCTGGCCCTGGCCCGGCTGGGCAACGAGGCCGGCATCGTGGGCGCGGCCATGCTGGGAAAGTAAACAACCGCTATTCCTTTTTCTCTTGATCATCGATCCTATAAACGTTTGGAGGTTATTCCTATGGAATACTCAGTCCGTTCCCTGTTCCGTGAAACTCCTGCCGACGGCGCGCAGGTCACCGTGTCCGGCTGGGTGCGCACCGTGCGCGACAGCAAGGCCTTCGCCTTTATCGCCCTCAACGACGGCACCTTCTTTAAGTCCGTTCAGATCGTGTGCGAAGAAAACCTGGACAACTTTAAGGACGTGGTGAAAATCACCCTGGGCAGCGCCATCCGGGTGACCGGCATCCTGGCCCTGACCCCCCAGGCTCAGCAGCCCTTTGAAATCAAGGCCACCAAGGTGGAAGTGGTGGGCCCCTGCGATCCCAGCTACCCCATGCAGAAAAAGCGCCACACCGTGGAATACCTGCGCACCCAGGCCCATCTTCGGCCCCGCACCAACCTGTTTTCCGCCGTGTTCCGCATTCGCTCCATCGCGGCCCAGGCCATCCACGCCTTCTTTGCGGAAAAGAATTTCGTGTATGTGCACACGCCCCTGATCACCGCCTCCGACTGCGAGGGCGCGGGGGAAATGTTCCGGGTCACCACCCTGGATCTGAACAACCTGCCCAAGGATGACAAGGGTCAGGTGCTGGACAAGGAGGATTTCTTCGGCCGTCCCGCCAACCTGACTGTGTCCGGCCAGCTGAACGTGGAATGCTTCGCCCAAGCCTTCCGCAATGTGTATACCTTCGGCCCCACCTTCCGGGCGGAAAAATCCTATACCCCCCGCCACGCGGCGGAATTCTGGATGATCGAGCCGGAAATCGCCTTCGCCGACCTGGAGGACGATATGGAGCTGGCCGAGGAAATGCTCAAGTATGTCATCGCCGACGTGCTGGCTAAGGCCCCCGAGGAAATGGAATTCCTGAACAGCTTTGTGGACAAGGGCCTCATCGAACGGCTGACCCATGTGGTTAGCAGCCAGTTCGCCCGGTGCAGCTATACCGACGCCATCGACATCCTGCAGAAAGCTGACGTGCAGTTTGAATATCCCGTCCATTGGGGCATGGATATCCAGACCGAGCATGAACGGTATCTGGCTGAAAAGCACTTCGGCAGCCCCGTGTGCGTATACAACTATCCCAAGGAAATCAAGGCCTTCTATATGCGCCAGAATGACGACGGCAAAACCGTGGCCGCTGTGGACGTGCTGGTGCCCGGCATCGGTGAGCTGATCGGCGGCAGCCAGCGCGAGGAGCGGCTGGACGTGCTGGAGGCCCGTATTGACGAATTGGGCCTGGACAAGGATTCCTATTGGTGGTATCTGGAATTGCGCAAGTACGGCACCACCCCCCACGCCGGCTTCGGCCTGGGCTTTGAACGCCTGATCATGTATTTGACCGGCGTGAGCAACATCCGCGACGTGCTGCCCTTCCCCCGCACCACCGGCAGCGCGGAATTCTAAGAGGGCTTGAATATGCAGGGGCCATGAAAAAGGCCCGTCATAAAAACGGCTCAATATAAAAGTTTGTGGGGGGAACCGCTCTTTGGAGTTGCTTCGCATGGCCTGCGCTTTGCTTGCCCATGCTCCCTTCACCATGACACAGAGCGTGTAACGCGCCAGGTGTCCCTTCGGGCCGTCTGGCTATAAGAGCGGCTCCCTCCAGGTCCGCAGCCTCAATAGTCGCACCTCCGCTTCATGCGGAGCTTGCTCCTTTTCGGCTGATCTCAGCGCGGACAGGACATCCGCCACCGGCGGCTGTCCGCGCTTCGTCCCCCTCCGAGAAAGCAATCAAAGAAAAT
>CAMOUF010000105.1 GCA_946626395.1 uncultured Clostridia bacterium | reverse complement strand
GGCGGGCGCGCCGTTATAGCCGGTGGTCATGATGCGCTTGTCCTTCACGATCACCGCGCCGATGGCTCGGCCGGGAGCAAAGCAGCTGGTCCAGGTAGACACCACCCGGGCCATTTCCATAAAACGAACGTCCCACTTATCCATGCATCTTCTCCTTTTCCCATGCTTGATACAGCGGCAGAAAGCGGCTCACCAGCTTTTGCTCCTGGGCGCAGGCCAGCAGCGCCTTTTCCATATATTCCCGGCCGTCCCCGTCCCGGGTGTCCGAAATGGCCCGGATGGCGGCGTAGGGCACCTGCATTTCATAGCAGCATTGAGCAATGGCCCCGCCCTCCATATCGCAGGCGGCGGCTCCGAAGGTATCCGCCAGAAAACTCTTTTTATCCACGCCCACGATAAATTGGTCGCCGGTGGCCACAGCGGCGCGTTCGGTGCGAATTCCCGCTTCCTCCGCGGCCTCCTTCAGCAGGCCGGACAGGCCGGGATCGCAGGGAATGTGCACGATATTGATGCCGGAAATCATGCCCAGCGGATCGCCAATGGGAGTGGTGTCCATATCGTGCTGCACGGCGCTGTCGGCTATCACGATATCGCCGATTTGCAGCGAGGGAACCAGCGCCCCCGCCACGCCGATATTCAGCACAGCGCTGACCCCCCAGGTCAATATCATGCCCTGGGCGCACAGGGCGGCATGCACCTTTCCGATGCCGCACCGGGCCAGGCAGATATCCAGCCCATGCAGCTTTCCCTGAGCATATTTTGTAAAGCCGATCTGCCGCTCCTGAACAGATTCCATTTTTTCCAGCAGCAAATCGATTTCCTTGTCCATGGCTCCGATCATTCCCAGCATCGATTTATGATCCTTTCTTTTGTTCCCGCGGGTCGATCCGATCATAATAACCCAGCAGGCTTTTTCCCGCGGCGTTTTCGATTTCCATATTGCTCAGCCCCCGGCGCTTCAGCGCGTCCAGCAGGGCGGGGAAGCATTGTGGTCCTTCCAAACCCCGGGGCTTTTCATCAATGCCGTCAAAATCCGAGCCAAAGCCCACATGCCCGTCGCCGCCCAATTCCAGCATATGGATCACATGATCGCACAGGTCGTTCAAATCAGCCTGGCCTCCCTGTCGCAGAAAGCCCGGGCAGAAGTTGACGCCCACATAGCCCCCTGCCTGAAAAAGCATTTTTAGCTGATGATCTGTCAGGTTCCGGGGATGATCGCACAGCGCCTGGCAGCAAGAATGGGAAGCAACCGGCACAGCCCCCATGTCCAGCAGATCATAAAACCCCCGCTGGTTCAGGTGGGACGCGTCCGGCGCGATGCCCAGCCGCAGCATTTCCATGACAGCCTTTTTCCCGAAGGGCTTAAGCGGCACGCCGGCGTCCGTCATGGCGGGCATGCCCAGGCAGTTTTCATAGTTCCAGGTAAGCGCCGCCATGCGCACGCCCTGTTCCCGCCAGGCAGACAGCAGGGATACGCTGCCATCCAGCAAATCGCAGCCCTCCACGGAATAGATGAAGGCCACTTCGCCCTCCCGGGCTTCCCGGTAATCGGAAAGCCGTTTGATTCCTTCCTTTTCCAAGGCCGCGCCTGCTTGGAGCATTCCCTCAAACGCCTGGGCAATATCAGGCAGTTTCGGAGAATCGCCCACGAACAGCGCCATGGTCTGCACGGTCACGCCGCCCTGCCTGAGCTTTTCCGGCGTAATATCCATTTCGTTTCCGGGCCGCTGCCAGCGCCGGAACAGCGTATCGGCATGGGTATCAAACAGCAGCATGATAGCCTCCTTGGCGGTGATGATGCCCGGCGCTTTTCCTTCGGAATCGTCGGGACGCTGAGCCACACTTCGGGCTGGTTCGCTCATCATTTTACCGTGATGCCCGGCGCTTTTCCTTCGGAAGCGCCGGGACGCACAACCACCCCTTCGGGCTGGTTTGCTCATCATTTTACCGTGATGCCCGGCGCTTTTCCTTCGGAAGCGCCGGGACGCGCAACCACCCCTTCGGGCTGGTTCGCTCATCATTATAACATAAGGGCGCAGTTCGGAACAACTGCCTGCATGTAAACTTTTTTCGTTCAGGCAAATGGAGCCACGAAAACAGCGCCCCTGTCCGGATGCTGCCCGGATGGGAGCGCTGATCGTATTGAGGGAGATGATGCCACAGGAGCTTCCTTTATTCGTTGCGGATGCCTCGATACGTTTCCTGCACCTTCTGATAGCTTTCCAGGTTGCCAATGTCGTACCGGCTGCCGGGCATTTCCATGCTGTGCAGCACGGAATGCTTGCACATCCAGGCCACCAGGCTGCCTGGCGCGTCGGTGCCGCATCCATCGGCGATGGCATCCCGGATCTTTTTCACGTCCTCCGCCTTGTAAAAATAAAACGGCGGAGTGCACCAGTTGGATTTGGGCTGGGCAGGCTTTTCTTCCAGGGAAAGCAGCACTTCATTTTCCCCCACTTCCGAAACGCCGCTCTTGGAAAGCCGCTTGGCGTCGTCCTCCCAATACCGCATCACGCAGGACGTGTTCTTTTCCTGGGCATAGGCTATGAACCGGGTCAGGCTGAAATCCAGCACGTTATCCCCGGCGATGATCAGCAGATCATCGTCCAGCTTTCTTTGGTCAACAGCGAACTGAATATCGCACACAGCGCCCAGACGGGTTTCATTGGTGCTGGTGCCGTCATCCACCACGGTGATAGGCAGCGGATGAATGGCCGCCCAGTCCTGAAAATGCTTGGCGAATTTATGATTGGAAATCACGATGTATTCATCCACCAGGCCGCTGGTATGGATATCCTCCAGCAGCCAGTCCAGAATCGTTTTTTCGCCCACCTTCAGCAGGGGTTTGGGAAAATTCTCCGTCAGGGGATACAGACGCGTGGCGTAGCCCGCGGCAAGAATAACGCATTTCATTTGTTTTTCCTCATTTCTGGTTGGCGATGCCATCGGCGCTGTGGCTCAGGTGGAAGCTGTATTTGCCCTTCATCTCCGGGTAAGCTGTCAGGTATTCCCGCTCTACTCGTTCCTGGATGCTGTCGGCCTTGGCGGGATCGATCAGCGCCATGCAGCAGCCCTTGAAGCCCGCGCCGCTGAACCGGCCGCCATAGATACCGTCGGTTTCCCGCATGATTTCATACAGCTTGATCTGTTCCGGCGCGCCGGATTCCCAATTATGAATGGAGCTCCATCCGCTTTCAAAGCTCAGGCGGCCGTATTCCTCCAAGTCGCCCCGCCGCCAGGCTTCGGCCCCGGCCTCCACGCGCTGGAATTCCGTATACCAATGCTCGCAGCGTTTCGCCCATGGCATGGGCAGCTTCTCTTTGTAGGCCTGATAAATGGTAAAGCTCACGTCCCGGGCGTTTGCCTGATTGAATTTGCCGTATTCGTATCCCGAAAAAGCCTGCAGGGCATATACCCCGGCCCGCAGCTCATCCACCCGCATGTTATACTTGCTTCCGGCCAGGCTGTGCTCCAGGCCGCTGAAGAAAATCGCGATGCTGTACGGTTTCATGGCTGGGCTGGTGGGGATCAGCTCAAAGCGGTTATCCTTGCAGTCCAGGTACAAAAGATGATCCTTTTTGCTCAAGACTTCGCAGCTCTGATCCAGGGTGCCCACATTGACGCCCACGTAATTTTTTTCGGCGTCGAAGGCTACGTCGATCAGCTTTTGAGGGGATATCCTGATGCCGTTCACCTTGCAAAGGGCGTCCAGGAACGCCAGAATCACAGCGGCGGAGGAAGAAAGACCGCCGATGGGAAGGGAACCCTCGATCACGCCGCACAGGCCCTCGGACAGCGGATATTCCTTACACAGAGCCCAAGTAGCGCCGCGCAGATAATCCGCCCAGTCTCCGGTTTTATCACCGATTTCCCGGATGTGCCACTGGGCGCGCTTGGGAAACTGCAGACTGGTCATTTCAATGACGCCGTTCTTTTTGGGACGGAAGGCAATGTGAATGCCATTGTCAATCGCCAGTCCGGTGATTTTGCCCAGGTTATGGTCGGAATGAGCGCCGATGGGGCAAATGCGATAGGGAGAGAAAGCCAGCCCTTCCGCATCCCGATTGTAAATCTCATAGAATCTTTCTTCACACTGCATGTTTCATTCTCCTCCGCTTGATCGGCTTCCATGCCAGTATAGCACAACATAAACAAAAAAGCAAAACCACGCCGGGAAAAACCCGACATGGCTTTGCCCCTTCTTACTGAAGCGAGTATAGTTCAAAACCGTTGTTTCTGGTATTCAGGATCACTTTGTCATCATCCGTGATGATGATAGCTTTGGCAGTAAACTGCTTGAGCAGCCGCTGGCCGTAGCAGGTGAACACATCCTTGCCCTCCAGAAATTCGCCGGCCGTGACCAGGCCGCTGCCGCGTCCCGCTTTCGCTTCGCCGGTGACCCTTTTTTCCGTACCGTCGGGAGCGTACAGGTAAGTGTAAGTGGACAGCGCTTTCTTTTCAACCGTATAATAGCATACGCTGCCCAGGAACGTAACTTCCGTTTCCAATTCCTTGACCGGGGTCACAAAGCCGGTGTTCATATCAATGGTCGCCCGAACGCCGTCCAGCACCACTCCGGCGTAGCCGAAGGAAATGAAAGGATCGATGGCTTTATTGTTCTGGAAGATTTCGTCATAGGCGCAATAGAGCAGCATACTGCGCCAGGAGAGCGAATAGAGTCCCTTTTTCCCCGTTTCATTATGAGTCAGAAGAACATAGTTGCCGATCACGTCCGCCTTGGCGTTCTGCAGCGGCATAATTTCTTCCCCGTATTCATTGAATACGGCGTTCCATTGTTTTCCGGAAAAGTCCGTTCTGGAAGCTACCAGCAGCATACCGTCTTCATAGTAAACTTCCTTCACCGCTGCATAACCGTCGCTGATCATTTTATTCTGGGCGCAATCATACAGCATCCAGTTTTTAATAGCGTATACGCTGTCCTTCAAGCTGCCGGGCGCAAGCGGAAGTTTCTCCCCGTTGGCATCCCAAACGGAAACAGCGCCCCCGCGGTCCTGCACAGACAGGTAATGGCCGTGGCCCGCCGCATCCCTGAATTGTTCCCGGGTCAAAGAAAGGATTTGCTTTGCCTCCTGCAGGCCATCCCCCAGGAAAAACAAATCGCAGCGAGCGATCCGGTAAAAATGAGCGTTATCCAGCTTGTAATCGTAATCCGCTCCATCCGCTTCCTCCAGCACCCAGCCAGAAGCCCAGAAGGGATTATAGACGTTTACAGTGCCATAAATGAATTCTGAAACAGCCGTGCCGCCGGGCGTTACCAGCGCGTGGCAGTTGATCTGTTCCAGAGCAGGATAAGGATCCTCCGCCGCCAGCTTGGGCTTGGCATATTCCCCTGCCTGGAAGCAATTGTAGGAAAGATAAGAAAAATCCTTGTAGGCGTAGGGGATCAGCTGAACGCCGCTGGTGTTGTACAGGCCCCAATTCTCCCCGCCCATTTCCTTGGCCAGGAGAAACCGCGTACCATTTACCGGGGTCAGCTGCCCGATCCCGGTTAAAAGCCGCGTCAGGTTCAGCGATTCCGCCGCCTGCGCGGGGGCCGCGCTCATGCTCATGAGAAGCGCGCACAGCACCGCCAGGCATAGCAGCCGCGTCCGTGATTTCATGCAGGCTCCTCCCTTCAGCGAGCAAGCGCGTCGATCTGCAGGCCCGTGCTGGTGCGTATGATGGCGCGGGAGTCATCGGTGACCACGATGTCCTTATTGTGAATGAAAGGCAGGATCTCGTTTCCATGCCAGTCCACCAGGCCCACGAAGCCGTTCCGCTTCGCCGCCACAAGATAGCCGTCTCCCCGGGTCGCCACCGCCATGGCGTCCTCCACCGTGGTCACGGTGCCGTCGCCGGCGACCAGCATCATGCTGCCGTCTGCGTTGTTATAGGCCAGCACACAGCCGATGAGGGTCACGACCGACTTGGAATATTTGGGGGCTACGGTTTCTTCGCCAGTGGCGGCGCTCACGAAGCCGTACTTTCCATCCTTTTCCACGCACACATAGCCATTATGCACATAGGGGTCAACATCGGTTTTCACGGCGACAATGGACGTATACACACAGGGAACGATGAGCTTCTGTTCGTCCAAAGAGAACAGGCCCTGATTCTTATCCATATCGGTGACCACGGCATAGCGGTCCGTCAGCGTCACGATCTGATAATCGCCGGTCATGACGGGGCTGCCGTCCATATCCAGCAGGTCCACCAGCTTGGTGCCATCCCAATACAAATGGGTGGCCTGAATCAGCGTGCGGTCCGCCAGAACAGTTTCTTTCACCTCGGAATAACCATCTGCCAGAATCTCACCAGTCAGCAGGCTCTGAATCTGATAGTCCTTCACGGCGAACATGGGGCTGTTAAACGCTTTCAGCTCCACCGCCACAGGTTGGAAGGCGCTGTCATACACGCTCACTTTGCCCTCACGATCCTGAATGGCAATATAGTCTCCGTGTACCGCGGCGTTGGCGTATTCATCATAGGTAAAGGAGGCGGCCAGCTCCGCCGTGCCGTTGCCAAAGTAGTACAGATCCACCTGGTCATACAGGTAAGCCACTTTATTGATGGTAACGTCGCCCTTGGCAGCCTGTTCCTCCTGAACCGTATAAGCGGCCACCCAGTAGCGGTTGAACACGGTAAAGCCGGCGTATTTCATTTCGCCCGCCTGAGTGCCGTCGCTGCGCACCAGGGCCTTGCCGTTCAGCGCATTCATATCCTTGCAGGCGGAAAAATAATCGTCTCCCAGATAATCTACAGCCGCATAGCCGTAAGGCAGAATCTGCTGGCCGTTGGTTCTGAACAGTCCCAGGGTGTTATCCTCTTTGGAAGCCATGGTAAAATACCCGGTCCCGGCGATGGGTTTGATGGATGTCTTGTATTGAAACAGCATTTCTGTCTCCGCCAAGGCCATCACTGGCAGCAGGATCAGGAGCGCAGCCGCGCATGCCAGAATACGTTTCATCTTTCGAGACTCCTTTCACATGCATATGTTTTATTTCAGCCGTGCCTTTTTTCCCGCCCGGCTTAACGGACGCTGATTGCGCCTTTCCCATTATAGCATGGTTGTTTGGGATTGCGCAAGAGGGGGCGATCGCATCCGGGTATATTTTGTGGTACGCTCTTATGGTAAAGCGTGAATCGGTTGAGAAGCTGGTTAATCTATCTGTCCGTCCAGGAAGGGAAAGAGCGCCTTGCCGATACAGCAAGGCGCGTCCGTTATTTGGGTTTCCTGTTATTTGTGACAACCGGAAGGGAGCAAACGAATGGCTTTTTCCGCCATATCTTATCACAGCGCCTTGAGCACCGCGTCGCCGAAATCGGCACAGGTGTTGCCCTGCTCCACGCCGATGGGGCAGGAAGCGGCGGCTGCGTCAATGGCCTTG
This sequence comes from uncultured Clostridia bacterium, assembly GCA_946626395.1. Classification (GTDB taxonomy): domain Bacteria; phylum Bacillota; class Clostridia; order Christensenellales; family Aristaeellaceae; genus RUG563. Next base: position 7,650 of record CAMOUF010000105.1, on the reverse strand, counting down.
GCCAGCCGTTCCGCTTTGTCAGGCATGCCGATGTGCTGGAGCAGCATCACGGCGGCGCGGATGATGCTTTCCGGATTGGCGTAATCCCCCATACCCCGGGCGATCATCCGGGGCGCGGAGCCGTGAATGGCTTCAAACATGGCATAACGGTCGCCGGTGTTGGCGCTGCCAGCGGTGCCCACGCCGCCCTGGAGCTGGGCCGCTTCATCGGTGATGATATCACCGTACAGGTTGGGCAGCACGAACACCTGCAGCTGGGGCCGCATGGCGGGCTTGAGCAGATTGGCGCTCATAATATCGATAAAGTATTCATCCGTCTGGATTTCGGGATAGTCCGCGGCCACCTGGCGGCAGATTTCGGAGAACATACCGTCGGTCTTTTTCATGATGTTGGACTTGGTGACGATGGCCACGTGGGTTTTGCCGTTCTTCCGGGCGAATTCATAGGCGGCCCGGGCGATGCGCCGGGTGCCCGCGATGGTGGTCACCTTGAAATCCATGGTCAGCAGGCCGGGAATTTCAATGCCCTTGCTGCCCAGAGTATATTCGCCTTCCGTGTTTTCCCGAAAGAAGGTCCAGTCGATGCCCTCCTCAGGCACGGAAACCGGGCGCACGTTGGCAAATAAATCCAGCTCCCGGCGAAGGGCCACGTTGGCGCTTTCCATGGTGCCGCCGGAGGGGGTGGTGGTGGGGCCCTTCAAAAGCACGTCGCACTGCTTGATTTCCGCCAGCACGTCATCCGGCACAGCCTTCCCTACCGCCAGGCGGTTTTCGATGGTCAGCCCGTCAATAGAGCGGATTTCGATTTTTCCCGCCTGGATTTCTTCTTTCAGCAGCGCTTCCAGTGCCCGCTGGGCCTGCAGCGTGATAATAGGACCGATGCCGTCGCCGCCCACTACGCCGATGACCAGCTTCTGTTTTCCCTCAGGGGCGGCCTGGTCATTCATGTGCTGGGCCCGCTCCACCTGGCTCATCAGCAATTCCCGATAATGCGCTACCGCGCGTTCAATGGCTTCCTGCATGGTTTTCTGTCCTCCTTTTATCCTTCCGGGTAACGTTATTATTCTTCAATGATTGCTTTCCAGTACCTAATGCCTGATGCCTATTACCTATTGCCTGTTGCCTCAATTCAGGATGCTTCTTTGCAGAATGCTGTCCCGGGCATTTTTCACATGCTCGATGGTGAGCTGTTCCGCCTTTTCCCCATCGTGGGCGGCGATGGCCTGATAAATCGCCATATGCTCATCCAGGGATTTCTGTGCCCGGCTTTGTGTGGATACGGACACCCGGCGGTATTTGAGCAGCTTGCGGTGCAAGGGCTCCAGGGTGTCCTGCATGGACAGGGAGCCGCACAGGGCATAGATGGTTTGATGGAAGCGGCTGTCGGCGTTCTTGATGCTTTCCGGGTCCTGCTTCTGGGTATAGAATTCCTGCAAATCCAGGGTCTCCTTGAGAGACTGGATGCCCGCTTCGTCCGCCCGCTCCGCGGCCCAGCGCGCCGCCAGGCCCTCCAGCCGCAGGCGGATTTCGCAGATATCGGCGATGTCCGCCCGGGAAATGCCAATGACCTTCATGCCCTTGCTGGTGGGCTCGATGATATGCTCCTGCTCCAGGCGGCGCAGCGCTTCCCGGATGGGCGTGCGGCTGACCCCCAGCCGTTCGCTGAGCTTGATTTCCGTCAGGATCTCGTCCCGCTCAAAGGCGCCGGACAGAATATCTTTCTCCAATTCCTCAAACACCTGATCGGCAATGGATATCATTTTATGTTCCATAAGGACGCTCCTTTTTCTTTTTGTCCCGCGTTACAGCCTGCGCAGTTTTCCCCCGGACAGCTCCTCGATCTTCATTTCCAATTCGTTGTTGGACATGGCCGCCTGACGGCCCGCGTCGAACTGCTCGTCGATCCAGGCTTTCAGCGCCACCACCAGGGGATCCTGCTTGGAGATGGCCTCGTTGGCAGAGAGCTGATAATTCTCATTGATCCAATAGGCGATGCCCGCCAGGCCGGAGGTTTTGGAAATCATGACGGAGGCGGGGCGGTTCAGCAGCTTTTTGGTGTTGAAGATATTATAGATTTCTTCATCTTTAAGCAGCCCGTCCGCGTGGATGCCCGCCCGGGTCACATTGAAATTGCGGCCAACGAAAGGGGTCATGGGGGGAATCTGATAGCCCATTTCCTGCTTGAAATAATTGGCGATTTCGGTGATCACCGTGGGGTCCATGCCGTCCAGGGAGCCCCGCAGGGAGCCATACTCAAACACCATGGCCTCCAGGGGGATATTGCCGGTGCGCTCTCCGATGCCCAGAAGCGAGCAGTTCACCGCGCTGGCCCCGTACAGCCAGGCCGTGGAAGCATTGGCAACGGCCTTATAGAAATCGTTGTGGCCGTGCCATTCCAGGTATTCGCTCTGCACGTCGGAATAGTGCTGCAAGCCGTACACGATGCCCGGCACGCTGCGGGGCAGGGCCACCTCGGGATAGGGCACGCCGTAGCCCATGGTATCGCAGGCGCGGATACGGACGGGAATGCCCGCGTCCTGGCTCATCTTCATCAGCTCGTTCACAAAGGGCACCACGAACCCGTAAAAGTCCGCCCGGGTGATATCCTCCAAATGGCACCGGGGCATGACCCCCGCCTCAAATGCGTCCGCCACCGTTTCCAGATATTTCTTCATAGCCTGGGAGCGGGTGAGCTTCATTTTCTTAAAGATGTGATAATCGCTGCAGGACACCAGGATGCCCGTTTCCCGGATGCCCAGATCCTTCACCAGCTTGAAATCCTCCTTGGTGGCACGAATCCAGGTGGTGATCTCCGGGAATTTCAGCCCCAGCTCCTGGCACCGGGCCACAGCCTCCCGGTCCTTCTGGGAGTAGATAAAGAATTCCGTCTGCCGGATGATGCCGTACGGCCCGCCCAGCTTGCTCATGAGCTTATACAGGTTCACGATCTGGTCCACCGTGTACGGATCCACGGACTGCTGCCCGTCCCGGAAGGAGGTGTCCGAAATCCAAATCTCCTCCGGCATGCCCATGGGCACGCGGCGATGGTTAAAGGGCACCTTGGGCACGGATTCATAATCATAAATGTCCCGATAAAGATTGGGCTCCGCCACATCCTGGAGCGCATAACGATAATTTTTCTGCTCCAGCAAATTGGTTTTCGGGGAAATTTCCAGCATGATACGCAGGCTCCTTTCTGGATTTGTGTATACAATTATACTCCTGTCTTTTCTTTTGTAAAGCGAAATACATTGAAAAAACAAACAGCATGCCTTTCAACCAAGCAGATCATCCAAACCCGTCACCGCAGACACGAAAAAAAACGGGCGAAAGCCACTACTCGCCCGTTTATGAATATCTGCCGTTATATCTTACTTTTTCTTTCTTTGCTCGTTTTCATCCCGGAGGGCGTGGAAGGTATCCCGGATGCGGGCGCACAATTCCTCCACCACCTCGGTGTTAAAGCCCTGGGCGCTTAAATCGGTAATGTTCATGGGCTTGCCGATATACACATGGTTGACCCGCAGGAACCGGGGCTTGGATTCGATATACACCGGCAGGATGGGTGTTTTGGCCCGCAGGGCCAGCACCGCCGCGCCGGTTTCCACTTCCTCCATCAGCTGGTCGCTGTGGTGCCGGGTGCCCTCCGGGAAGATGCCCAGCACATAGCCGTCCCGCAGAGTGCGGGCGCACTGGCGCATGGCGGCCATGTCGGAGTTGTGGCGATCCACAGTGATCATGTGCAGCTTGGCCAGCAGCTTGGCGATGATGGGGTATTTATTGAGCTCCTTTTTGCCCACGAACCGGATTTCATATTTTTTGCAGGGATAGGCCAGGATCAGCGGGTCGCAGGCGCTTTGATGGTTGGACATGGCGATGTAAGGGCCGGGCAACAGGAAGTTTTCTTTGTGATAATACTTGACCGGGAAAATGGTATGGGTGCCCAGAAAGGCCACGATCCGGGCCAGGGTATACCAGAAGGTGCGCTCCTGATCCGGGGCCACTGGCTTTTTTTCTTCTTTTTTCTCCTGGGGTTTCTCCGCTGTGCTCATTGCTTGGCCTCCACGATGGAAAGAATTTTCTCCACGGTTTCATCAAAACTCAGGTTGGAAGAATCCACCAAAATGGCGTCCTCCGCCTGGCGCAGAGGTGTTACCTCCCGGTGGGTGTCCTGATAGTCCCGGGCGTTGACCTCTTTCAGGATTTCTTCATAGGGCGTTTCATCGCCCTTTTCCCGAAGCTGCAGCATCCGCCGGGTAGCCCGGGCTTCCGGAGTGGCGGTCAGGTAGATTTTTACCGTGGCGCTCGGCAGCACCACCGTGCCGATGTCCCGGCCGTCCAGCAGCATGGGCTGGCTTTTCGCCATTTCCTGCTGGCGATCCACCATCACCTGCCGCACCTCCCGATATCGGGAAACGCTGGACGCCGCCTGGCCCACCTCCTGGGCCCGGATTTCCCGGCTCACGTCCAGGCCGTTGAGCAGCGTGACCTGCGCGCCGTTTTCATAACGCACGTCCACCCGGCATTCATCCGACACACACAGGGCGGACACGCTTTTTTCATCGTCCAGGTCCAGCCCGTTTTTTAAAGCGCACAGGCCCACGGCGCGATACATAGCGCCCGTATCCAGATGCAGGATGCCAAGGCGGGAGGCCACCGCGTCGGAAATGGTGGATTTGCCCGCGCCCACAGGCCCGTCAATGGCAATCGTCAAAGGCATTTGATTTCCTCCCTGTTTTTCCAAACGGAAAGTCTTTTTCCCTTTTACGGAAAGAAGCTCTCCGGTCATCTTTTGATGCAGCTTACCACGGCATAACCGCCGCGGAAATGATTATACCATATTCTTTTCATTCTGTCACCAGGAAAAGAAACCGCTTCTTCATCCGCCTGGAATTGAAAAAGCCCGCCTTTCAGCGGTACTTTTTCATTGGGCTTCGGGGGTGTAATGCATGCGCATCCGGATATCCTGGGGATAGTTGCCAAAGCCTTTTCCAAACGGGGTGGCCCCGCCGATATTATTTGCGTTCTGCGGCACCTCGATGCGGAAGCTAATGGCCCGGCCAGGACGGATGCGGATATCCCGGATGGTGGCGTCGCTGATGCGTCCGCCGTCCATGAAGGTGCCCTGGTCATTGACGGTGAGCAGCTTGAACAGGCCATGCTGGTTCCAATTGCTGAACCACCAGGGAGGATTATAGATCCCCTGGATACGCCCGAAATCGCCGGGGCTGGTCCAATACCCCAGGCTGACGCCGTTGAGCTTGAAATAGATGTCGCTGGGCCAGTTTTCCTGAACCCCCGGCGCTTCGGAGGAAATTTCCATGGACAGCTGCAGCTCCAGGGGCTGCTGGCCTTCCTTTAAAAAGCAAGGCAGCATGTATTCCACATATCCGCTGGAAAACCAAAGGATTTGGGCGTCCGTCCGTTCCATATCGGAAAAGCAGGCGGGCACGTCCACCTTGCCGATGATGTGCTCGGGGGTGCATATGCCGCAGGTGGGGCGCACCTCGTAATTGGTATACATTCCCACGCCGATTTCCGTTTCATAGATATTCCGGGTGGCGGATACGCTTTCCCCGGAAATGAGCAGGCTGTCCACCGCGGCGGAGCACATTTTCAGCATGCCATGCTTTCCTTCCAGAACGGATACGGTCACCAGCCCGCACTCCTGCAGGATGCGGATATGGGGCGTCAGGGAGCCTGCCGTCAGCGAAAGCCTCGCGGCAATGGCTGTCATGCTCAAGGGGCCCTCCTGCTGCAGCAGTTCCATGATGGAAAGACGGGTTTCTGAGCTCAGCGCCTTGAATACGGGCATACCGGCCCGGAGGGAGGGTATTTTCAGCATAAGCAGCTCCTTGGAAAAGGCCGGGCGAAGTGCCCGAAAGCGCCGCGCCCGGCCAGGATTCAGATTTCTTCGTTCAGGGAATTATTCGCCGTACACGGATAAGAACACCTTCATGGCATCCTCGTAGTACTGACGGCCCGCTTCGTTGAGCTTGTCGGTATAGTCGTAGGGATCGATGGCGCCCGCGTTGATGGCGGCTTCGATGCCGGTGTAGCCGTTGTAGTCAGAGCCATGATAGAAGTCGGTAATGAAGGTGTTGAAGCCGGGGATGGTACGGCCGCCGAAGGTGACGGGGTTCTGGATGTTGGCCAGGTAATCCACCCAGTCGTTCCAGTAGCCCAGGTCGGGGAACAGGGGCGCCATGGCGGCGTTCACTTCGTCATCCTGCACCATGGGCAGGGAGCCGGGCAGACGATAGATCTTGTCGCCCGCTTCGTTGGTCAGCACGCCGTACTGATTGGCGCGTTCCAGCCAGCCTTCGCGGCCCCAGGTGAGGAACTTGGCCACTTCGTAGGCTTCCCGGGGATGCTCGGTGGTGGCGGAGATGGACACCATGTCGATCCAGCCGAACTGACCGGCGTTCTGGGTGTCAGCGCCCAGAGGAGCATTGTAGGGCACCATCTGCAAGCCGCGCTCCAGAGCGGCGGGCTGGGTGTAAATATTGTTCATGGTCCAGTAGGCGTCCATCTGGATGGCCACATGGCCGGATTCGCCGGGCCACATATCATCGGGCACCACGGCCAGATAGGCTTCGCTGCCCTGGATGGCCTGATAGCCCAGACGGGCGTATTCGCTCTGCTTTTCCACCATCTCCACCCAGCCGGTGTCGAAGTGGTAGTTTTCGCCGTCCCAGCCGAATTCGCCGATGGCGTTGTCCGTCAGGGATACGGGGCCCAGGGTCACGGGGCCCATATAGAAGTTATACGCCCAGATGCTCTGGGAGGGATCGGTCATGTTTTCGATCAGGTCTAGCATGTCTTCCCATTTCCAATCCTGGGGCGGCAGCTCCTTGTTCAGCTTGTCGAACACAGCCTTGTCCAGGTAGATTACGGCGGGCAGGAATTCGCCGGGCATGAACATGCAGCGGCGGCCGTCCACGTAGCCCACCCGGCGCAGGGAGGGATACAGCTTGGTCTGGGCTTCTTCATCGGCCTCCAGATAGGGGGCGATGTCCAGGCACATGGGGTTGGCCAGGAGGGGATCCAGATCCAGCCAGAAGAACACGTCGGGCAGATTGTTGTCCGCCGCCAGGTTGGTCAGGGTGGCGGTGCAGTCGCCCGTGGTGGTCTGGATGATTTCCACGGTGATGTTGGGATGCAGCTCATGGAACTTGTCGGCCAGGGCCTGAGTCAGTTCAAAGTCATCCCAGGTGAAGAAGGAGATGGTGATTTCGTCGGTGGTGTTCAGCTCGGGCACGGTGGTTTCCGCGGCGGCAAAGCTGCACACGGAGAGGGCCAGCGCCAGAACCAGCAGCAGGGATACCAGTTTCTTCATGATATGTTTCCTCCTTTTTATTTTATCAAAAGCCGTCCGGCTTTGATATCGAGAATTTGTTCGGTTGAAGTGCCAAGTTCCAAGTTCTGAGTTCTAAGTTCCAAGCGGATTTTGTCAAATGAGAAAAGACTATTCAGCTAAAAACTTTGAACTTTGAACTGAAAACTTCATCCTTCATTACTCACCGGTGATGCCCGCCCGGTCCACAGATTCCACGAACTGCTTTTGCAGCACGAAGTACATGATCAGCAGCGGGGCGATGGCCAGCATGGTGCCTGCCATCCGGATGGCGTCGTTGATCTTGTTGGTGG
>CAMOUF010000104.1 GCA_946626395.1 uncultured Clostridia bacterium | reverse complement strand
TTATACTCTTCATGCAGGAGATGCTCCTTTCGGCTTCGTTGTTGCGCAACTCAACTATAACCGATTTCGCATCTTCCTGCACTTTCTTTTTTGGTGCCAGTGTCCAATATGTATTGTAGTCCTACAAATAGAACAATTCCAGTTGAAATTTATTCTTGTTTCCGTTTCTTTGCCGTGTTATAATGCTCAAGTTGAGTATCATCACGTCTGGGGAGGGGAACGAAAGATGCGCATCGGATTCGACCATGACAAATATACCGCCATGCAATCAGAGAATATCCGGGAGAGAATCGCCCAGTTCGGTGGAAAACTGTACCTGGAATTGGGCGGCAAGCTGTTTGACGACAATCACGCGTCCCGGGTGCTGCCGGGCTTTCGGCCGGACAGCAAGATGAGCATGCTGTTAAATCTAAAAGACCAGGCCGAACTGGTCATCGCCATCAACGCCGACGACATTGAAAAAAGCAAGCTGCGGGGCGACCTGGGCATCACCTATGACCAGGACGTGCTGCGCCTCATCGACGCCTTCCGCTCCATCGGCCTGTACGTGGGCAGCGTGGTGCTGACCCGCTGGCAGGAGCAGCATGCGGCGGTCAGCTTTAAAGCCCGCCTGGAAAGCCTGGGCGTCAAAACCTACCGCCACTTTCCCATCGAGGGCTATCCCTATAACGTGAAGCACATCGTCAGCGAAGAAGGCTTTGGCCGCAACGAATATATCGAAACCAGCCGTCCCCTGGTGCTGGTCACGGCCCCCGGCCCCGGCAGCGGAAAAATGGCCACCTGCCTGAGCCAATTGTATCAGGAGCATCAGCGGGGCATCAATGCGGGCTATGCCAAATTTGAAACCTTCCCCATCTGGAACCTGCCCTTAAAGCATCCCGTCAACGTGGCCTATGAAGCCGCCACCGCGGATCTGGACGACGTGAACATGATCGACCCCTTCCACCTGGAAGCCTATGGGATAACCACGGTAAACTACAACCGGGACGTGGAAATCTTTCCGGTGCTCAATGCCCTGTTTGAATACATTTACGGGGAATCCCCCTACAAATCCCCCACGGATATGGGGGTCAACATGGTGGGCAACTGCATCGTGGACGATGAAGCCTGCCGGGAAGCGGCCAAGCAGGAAATCATCCGCCGGTATTACACCGCCCGCTGCGGCCTGCGCACCGGCCACGCCGAGCCCCATGAGGTGGAAAAGCTGGAACGCATCCTGCAATCCATGCACCTGACGGACGACGACCGGCCCGTGATTGCCGCCGCCCGGAACCGGGCTGAGGAAACCGGCGCCCCCGCTCTGGCCATCCAATTGCCTGACGGGCAAATCATCACCGGCAAAACCAGCGATCTGCTGGGCCCCTCCGCCGCCGCGGTGATCAACGCGGTGAAGGCCCTGGGCGGCATCGAAAAGCCGGCCCACCTGATTTCCCCCTCCGTAATCGAACCCATCCAGACCCTGAAATGCGAATACCTGGGCAACCATAACCCCCGGCTCCATTCCGACGAAATCCTGCTGGCCCTGTCCATCTGCGCGGCTACCGATCCCGCCGCCGCCCTGGCCATGGCGCAGCTGAAAAAACTGGAGGGCTGCGAGGCTCACTCCACCGTGATCCTCTCCCCCGTGGACGAAAACATTTTCCGCCGCCTGAAAATCAACCTGACCTGCGACCCCCACTACCAGACCACCAAGCTCTACCATCGGTAAAACAGTGAGAAGTGAGGAGTTAGGAGTTAATAGTTTATAAGATCAGGTTGCGCGAAGCGCAAACTATTCACTCCTCATTCCTCACTCCTAACTCCTCACTTATTTTCATGCCACAGCATGGTCCATTCTGTGGAAAACTCGGCGGGCTTGAGTCCGCCGTTTTTCGTTTCGATTTCCCCTCGCTGGCTGTCGTAGGGATCAGCCCGGGGGAATTTTTTTTCGGGGCGCAGCGGCGAAAAATACGTCCGGTTGGCCACCATGCGCCAGGGGTCCAGATTGCCAAAATAGAAGCGGTGGGCCGCTTCGTTCCCCGCCCGGAAAGCGCTGCCTCCAAAGGAGCAGTCCACCGGCAGCCAGCCCAGGCGCGGACTGAAAAACTCCGCCCAGTCATGGCTGCCCACGTCCCCCGGCTCGGCGCACAGGCCGCTTTGCCAGCGGGCGGGAATGCCGCTGATCCTGCACAGGGCGATGAACAAAAGCGCCTGCAGGCCGCAGTCCCCCCGCAGGTTCACAGCGGTGTATTCCGCGCCGCTTTCCAAAAGGAGATAGGGCGGCATGAAGGAATAGTTCACCTGCTCTGTGACATAGCGATAGAAGGCCCAGGCGGCCCGGACGGGGTCCTGTTCCTCTCCCCGCGTTTGCTCTGCCAGGGAACGCAGATAAGGCGTAAAGGTCAAATGAGGCGGGATTTCCATGAGATCATCGGGGCATACCGGACGGGCACGGGGATAAACGGGGCCTTTGACACCCTCGTCCAGGGCGTTAACATACCGGGGCCGCTGGGTCACGGTGAATTCCAGTGTCACCAGCTCGCCCTGGGATTCCGTGTACAGGGTGCGCTGGGGCGCTTCCGGGCCATCCAAATGGAGGATGGAATGGTCGCAGACGATGTCCTTCGCTTCCTCCTGCTGCATGCTTTGGGCGGCCAGGGGCAGATGGACACGGTAGGTTTCCCCGGGGGTCGGAGCGTTTACCCGGATCACCCCCCGGAGGCGGTAGCGGAACACAATATCCTGCTCCTTCATGCGCCGGAGCATGTCCGCCTGTTCCGGATGGCCGCCCGCGCTTTGTCCGGCTTTCAGGCGGCGTTTCAGGGAAGGCAGGGATTTGACCAGGGAATTGGGCAGGCGGTGAAAATACCTGCGCTGGCCGTTGATATATCGAAAATCCAGCAGGCCGTCCAGCAGCAGGCCGTGCAGCTCCTCCGGAGTAAAATCCTCTACTTTCTCCTGAAGCCGGGAAAGCAATTCCGCTTCCGTCAGCGAATACTGCTCAGATAGCTGGGGAAGGAGATACGCCTCCGCTTCCAGCCGGGTTTTCAGCATTTCGGGCAGCGGCTGCCCCAGCCGGCGCCGGATCAGCGCCAGCGCCAGATCATATTCCCCCGCCCCTTTCAGCCGGGCAATATCCTCCGGCAAGGGACAAACCAGCGATTCCAAATAACGGTCGGACATGGGAAACTCCTTTCTTCAAGAAGGCCTTCAATCAGTGAGGAGTGAGGAGTTAGAAGTGAGGAGTTAAAAGTTTGCGTATGTATAAACATTTTCAACTCCTAACTCCTCATTCCTAACTCCTCACTGACTTAAAGTGTTCTATACGCAACGCCATCCACTTTTTCAACGCCCAGGCCGGGGGCTTCGGTCATGAAGATATCCTTGCCCTCAAAGCGGCTGCCGCCGTGAACGGGGTTGGATGCGCAGAGCATGGGGCCGTCCAGATCCACCTTGGTGATCACGGATTTGGCGCAGGCCAGGTGAGCGGCGGCATTGACGGCCACGGGCCCCTCCAGCATGCAGCCGATCATGCATTCCACCCCGAACAGCTCCGCCAGGGTGACGATTTTCAGGGCGTTGGTGATGCCGCCGCACTTCATCAATTTAATGTTGATAAGATCCGCGGCCCGGGTCTGCAAAATTTTCAGGGCGTCCTCCGGACCGAACACAGCCTCGTCCGCCAGCACGGGCACGAAGCTGCGCTCAGTGACATATTTCAGTCCTTCCAGATCATGGGCTTTCACAGGCTGCTCCACCAGCTCGATTTCCAGGCCCTTTTCCTGCATGCCGTTTAAGATGCGCACGGCCTCCTTGGGCGTCCAGGCCTGGTTGGCGTCAATGCGCAGAACGGTTTCCGGGGGCACCGCAGCGCGGATGGCGGCCAGGCGCTCCACATCCAGGGCCGGGTTCACGCCCACCTTCACCTTGATGCAGTCAAAGCCCCGCTCCACGGCGATTTTGGCGTCCCGGGCCATTTCCTCCGGGGGATTCACGCTGACGGTAATATCCGACACGATATGGGTTTTCCCGCCGCCCAGCATCCGGAACACGGGCATCCCATAGCGCTTGCCGTACAGATCCCACAGGGCCATGTCCACGGCGGCTTTGGCGCTGGTGTTGTGCACCAGGGCGGTTTGCACCCGCCTGCAGGCCCCTTCAAAATCGTCCATATCCCAGCCAAGGAGCGAAGGGGCCAGGTGATGCTTCAGCGCCCCGCAGATGGCCTCGGCAGTATCCCCGGTGATCACGCCGGTGGGCGGGGCTTCCCCGAAGCCCTCCTCCCCGGTGTCGGCGGTGATTTTTACAATAATGTCCTCCACGCTGTCCACGGTGCGCAGGGCGGTTTTAAAGGGCGTGCGGAGCGGGATGGAAACCCGGCCCCATTCTATGGCGGCAATTTTCATAAGGTGTTTCCTCCTGATTGCGGATTCGTTTCAAGGTATGGTATAATAGGACGGTCGGAACAATTTTACGGTTTTTCCAGTTCTAAGTTCCAAGTTCTAAGTTCCATGCGAAATAGTCACTTAAGATCGGTACGGCATTTTTGTTCTCATCAAAACCAGCTTAGAACTTAGAACTGCAAACACCCCCTCTGAAAGAAGGCGCGGACATGGATTTTACCAAGCTGACCAAGTATCTGGACACCCTGGCGGGAGAAGGCGTGCCGGGGTGCGAAATGATCGTGCGGCAGGATCACCGGGAAATTTACCGCCATCAGGCCGGGGCCGCCCGGGGCGGGGAAACCTATTGGCTGTATTCCGCCACCAAGGTGCTGACCATGACGGTGACCATGCAGCTGATCGAGGAAGGGGCGCTAAGCCTTGCCGACCCCGTTTCCAAATACCTGCCCGCTTTCGCCCATCTGACCGTTCAGGAGGGGGACAAAGTGCGCCCCGCCCGGACGGAAATGACCCTGGAGCACCTGATGGCCATGCAGGGCGGCCTGGACTATGACACCCAGGCCCCGGCCATCCAACGGCTGATCCGGGAAAAAAACGGGGACGCAGGCCCCGTGGAAACGGCCTCGGCCTTTGCGGAAAAGCCCCTGCACTTTGACCCCGGCCTGGGGTTCCGTTACAGCCTGTGCCACGACGTGGTGGGGGCCATTGTGGAGGTTGCGGCAGGCAAGCCCCTGAGCGTTCTGGCTCGGGAACGGGTGCTCAAGCCCCTTGGCATCCAGGACCTGACCTTCCATCCCGACGAGGGCCAGCTGTCCCGGCTGGCCCCCCAATACGCGGTGCAAGAGGAGGGCCGCATCGTGCCCGTGCCCAACCGGCGGGACGGGCTGTCCTCCATGCCCCGCTACGACAGCGGCGGCGGCGGGCTCATGGGCGACGCGGACAGCTATATCCTATTGGCCGACGCCCTGGCCAACTTTGGCGTGGGGGCCAACGGCGCCCGCGTCCTGACCCAGGCCTCCATTGACGACATGCGGCGCAACCGGCAATCCGGCCCTGCCTGGACGGACTGGCTGAAGGTCAAGCATAAGCGGGGCTATGGCTACGGCCTGGGGGTACGCACCCTGCTGGACCCCGCCTCCTCCCGCAGCCCCCTGGGGGAATTCGGCTGGGACGGGGCCGCCGGGGCCTGGGTGCTGATGGATCCAGACAACCGCCTGGCCGCCTTTTACGTTCAGCATGTGCTGAACATGAACCGGGCCTATTACGAATTCCATCCCGCCATTCGGGATCTGATGTACGAAGGACTGGAGAAGTGAGGAGTTAGGAGTGAGGAGTGAGGAGTTAATAGTTATGAAAGCGCAGATCAATTTGTTTTCCATGACTGCCTGCAATCTGATGGGACTGAATGATCTGTACCCTGAACTCTGCTTGCTCTCTCCTACTGCCTATTGCCTGCTTGCTGCCTGTTGCCTATTGCTCTCCCCCTTACTGTCTCAGGGCGAAGGCCTCGATAGCCAGCATGGCCGCGCCGAAGGCGGCGCAGCGGCGGGGGGGAATGATGGACAGGGCGGGCAGGCTCGTTTTTAACCGCTGGGTGAGCTGGCTTTGAATTTCGGAAAAATGCTCCAGGATACTGCCGCAGTAGGCCAGCTCGCCTCCCCGCAGGCCGGATTTGCGCCAGGAGGTGATCACCAGGTCGCTTAAATCCTGCGCCGCTTTCGTGACGATGGCCTGGGCCACGGCATCCTTTTGCGCCAGGGCCTCCATCAGCAGCGGAGCCAGATGGGCAATTTCCTTGCGGCCCGTATCCTTGCCGTATAGCCAGGTGATCACCCCGCCAATATCCACGGCGTTCAATTCCCGCAGCAGCAGCTCCGTCAAAACAGTCTTTTCCCCTCTGCCGTCAAAGGCGCGCACCACGCTGGCCAGTATATCCCGGCCGATGGCGTAGCCGCTGCCGCCGTCATCGATCAGATAGCCATAGCCGCCGGTGCGGAAATGGTTTCCTTTTTCATCCCGGCCAAAGCAGATGGCCCCCGTTCCGGCGATAAGAATCGCCCCCGGTCCTTCCACCGCACCGGCCAGCATGATTTCCTGGTCGCCCATCAGCTTGAGCCCGCCATTATACCCGCAGTTTCTGACGGTATCCTCCACCAGCCGGGCGGCGGCCCGGTTGCTGACCCCTGCCGCACCGATCACCAGGCCCCAGCAGCCCTGCAGGCCTCCCGGCAGCAGCGCCATCCAATTCACGCAGTCCCGAATGGTGTTTTCCACGATCTCCGGGGTGGAGCCGTTGGGGTTCAAGGGCCCAAAATCCACGGAGGCCATCAGCTTTCCATCAGGGTGTACCGCGTACACGGCGGTCTTGGTGCCGCCGCCGTCCCATCCGCAATAATACATCAGCTTTCATCTCCAGGTTGTATAGTAAGGAATGATTCCTCCGATCAGTTCACTCGCATCGATTTGAAGGGAAATTTAGGCGAATAGGCATTAGGCAATAGACGAGAGAGTAATACAGGGTTCAGAGTCCTGAGAATATAGCACACAAAAGGAACGAATCCAGACTTGGAACGACAATAATCTCTGAACTCTTCACGCTGCGCGCTCTATCTCCTATTGCCTATTGCCTTTTGCCCATTGCCTGCTGACTGAATGCACTCTTGAATCCCTGACCAGTTCCCTTATTTGATCGCCTGGGCGATCCGTCCGTCCGCCGCCTCCAGGGCGGCTTTTGCTTTGTCCGCTTCCAGGCCCAGCAGCAGCATCACGATGGCGGTTTTGCAGGAGGAGCCGCAGGCGGCCAGGGCCTGCCGGGCGGCTTCCTCGCTTTCCCCGGTGGCGGCGCACACGATGCTTACTGCCCGATGGCGCAGCTTTTCATTGGTGGCCTGCACGTCCACCATCAGATTGCCGTACACCTTGCCCAGCTTGATCATCACGCAGGTGGACAGCATATTCAGCACCAGCTTCTGGCAGGTGCCGCTTTTCATGCGGGAGGACCCGGTGATCACCTCCGGCCCCGGCACCGGGGCGATGGTAATATCCGCATGCTCCGCCATGGCGCTGTTGTGGCAGCAGGTGAGGGCGATAGCAGGCGCCCCCAGGGAGCGGGCGTAGTCCAGGGCCCCGATGACATAGGGCGTGCGGCCGCTGGCGGCAATGCCCACCACGGCGTCATCCCCGGAAAAATGCTGCTCCATCAGGTCGGCTTTTCCCAATTCGGCATTATCCTCCGCGCCTTCCACTGCCTTGATGAATGCCGAAGGCCCGCCCGCGATCAGGCCCACCACCAGGCCCGGGTCCACCCCGTAGGTGGGGGGACATTCCGCCGCGTCCAGCACCCCCAGGCGGCCCGAGGTGCCCGCGCCCACGTAAAACAGCCGCCCGCCCCGGCGCAGCTTTTCATAAATCACGTCGATGGCCTGGGCGATTTCCGGCAGCACTTCCTTCACCGCCTGGGCGCATTTGTGATCCTCCGAATTGATCAGCGCCGCCATGTCCAGGGTGGACAGGGTGTCGATGTGCATGGTGCGTTCATTCCGTTTTTCCGTGTCAATTTTTTTGAGATCCACCGCCATATTTGTTCGCTCCTTTGTTTTTCAGTTCTAAGTTTCAAGTTCCAAGTTCCAAGCAGAATCGTCTCTTGGCATCACCGGATTGATACGTATGAAACTATATCAGCTTTGAACTTAGAACTTTACTGAATATATCCGTTTTTCAGCATCCAGGTAAATATTTTTTTCGCCATAGGCGCGGCCACAGAGCCGCCGCCTCCCGCGTTTTCCACCACGATGGACAGAGCATAGGGGGAGGCGGATTCGTCCATAAAGCCCACAAACCAGGCATTGGTAAATTCCTGGCCGTCGATTTCCGCGCTGCCCGTTTTGCCGCAGACGTTGGTGCCGGGAATATTGGCGGCAGTGCCGGTGCCGCCGGTCACCACGGCGCGCATGTATTCCTTGAGCACCTCGGCCTGGGCGGCGGTCAGCGGGCGGCGGTATTCCCGGGTGGAAAATCCCGTGCGCTGGGTGCCGTTGGGCGCGGTGGCGGACAAAAGCAGCCTGGGCTCCATCATCACGCCCTTGTTGGCGATGGCGGAGGCGATCATGCACATGTGCAAAGGCGACGCCGTCAAGGCGCTTTGACCCGCCCCTGTCCAGGCGATTTCCCCGTCGGTGCGGTTCAACGTGGGATAGGAGGAGTTTTCCACCACCAGATCCCGGAACAGGAAATTATCGTTGAATCCCAAATCCTCGGCGGTTTTCTTCAGCCGCAGATCGCCCAATTGCAGGGCGGCCTGGGCGAAGGCGTTGTTGCAGCTCACCTGGAAGGCCCGCTGCAAGGAAAGCGCCCCGTGCCGGGTGATTTTGTTTTCGCTCAGATTGGTGCCCGCGTCGGTAATCACCCGATTGCCCAATTGCAGCACCCCGTCGCACTGAAACTGCCGGGCGGCGTAATCCGAAAAATGCTGGATCACCGAAGCCGCCGTGACCATTTTAAAGGTGGAGCCGGGGGTATACAGGCCCTGAACGGCCCGGTTATAAAAGGGCTTTTGCGGGTCGCTTTTCACAGACGCGGAAATATACTGGGGATCAAAGGTGGGAAAGGACTGCTCCGCCAGCACTTCCCCGGTCTGATAATTCATCACCACCACCGCCCCGGCCTTGCCGCTGGGAAAGATGGAGGCGATATAGGTTTCCAGGCGGCTGTCGATGGTCAGCTTCACCGTGTCGCCCCGGCGCTGTTCGCCCCGGATGGCGAAAGACAGCCGCTCCAGGAAGGACATATCAAAGCCGTACAGATAGGTGGCGAAAAAGGATTCGGCGCTGTTGTTCACATTGTATCCGCTGTCGCCCACCACATGAACCGTGGCCCTGCGGGCGGCGGCCTCTCCCTGGTACACCCGCTGGCCGTCCACAGTGGTGGCCAGCACCACGCCGGAGCGGTCCAGGATATCCCCCGCCGTCACATCCTTTTTCCGGGAACGGGCAAAGGTGTTGGCGGAAGAGGAAAACCAGCGGTTGCCGTAGGTGTTCAGGCTGTAAGCGCCCCATGCCGCCAGCAGCACGAACAGGGCGCACAGAAACAGTGCCACCCGGTTGATGTTTTTTCGCAATTGCTTCACGGCGCTTCACCCCCCTGCATGGCCAGCTCCCGGTCCTCCTGGATGCCCGCCTTGGCCAGGCTGGCCACCCCCTGCAGCAGGCCCACCACGCACAGGCTGCACAGCATGGAGGTGCCGCCGTAGCTGATGAAGGGCAGGGTCACGCCGGTGAGGGGGATCAATTTGATATTGCCGCCAATGATCACAAAGGTCTGCAAAGCCAGCATGGAAGCGCATCCCGTGGCCAGCAGGGCGTGGAACACTGTGCGGCTTCGGCGGGCGATCATCACCGCCCGGATAATGATGAACAGATACATGCACAGCACCACCAGGCCGAACACCACGCCGAATTCATGCAGGATCACGGAGAAGATAAAATCGTTGTAATACTCGGGGATCACCTGGGCGTTGCCCAGGCCCAGCCCAACGCCCCAGGCCCCGCCGTTGACGATGGCGATGAGGCTCTGCACGATCTGGTAGCCCGCCCCCTCCGTATCGGCCCAGGGATTGAGCCAGATGGCCACCCGGCGCTTCACATGGGCGAACATCTGATAGCCCATCACCGCGGCTCCGGCCCCGCCCAGCACTCCGCCGATCACCAGGGGAATGGAGCCCGTGGCGGCGTACAAAAGCACGAACACCACGCCGAAATAGAGCAGCGCCGTGCCCAAATCCTTTTGCAGCATCAGCATCAGCAGACACACGCCGCCAAAGCCAATAGCGATCAGGGGCTTGCGCTGGCTCAGCAGATACGAAACGCTCACCAGCAGGGCCAGCTTCACCACTTCGCTGGGCTGGAAGGAATAGCTGCCCAAGCTGACCCAGTTTTTCGCGCCGTTGGTTTCCCGGCCAAACAGCAGCGGCAGGGCCAGCAGCCCCACGCTGCCCGCCATGATCAGCACGGTGAGCCATTTCCAATTGCGCACGAACCGCACCAGCATGGCGCACAGCATCATGCAGCCCACGCCCACGCCATAGTTCACCGCCTGGCTCATGCCCCGGCTGGGGCTTAACCGGTACAGCACCAGCACCCCAAGGGCGCACAGAAAATTGGTCAGAGACAAAAGCAGCCGGTCGGAGGGAAACAGATGGGAAATGCCCGCCGTGCCCACATAAATAATGGCTGGCACCGCCACGGACAGCACGAAGCTCTCCCACTTGCCGTCCTTTAACGCCAGCAGGAAAAAGCCCAGAAAAAAGAACACCATTTCCGCCAGCAGCGTGCCCCGGCCCGGCACATGGGGCCTACTTTTCTTATTCTCATTCACGACGGCCCCTCCTTCTGCGGCGCTGGGCGGGAGGCGCTTCCTCCTCCTCCGCCTGGCTGTCGATCCAGTTTTGTTCGGCCTGGGCCTGGCGCAGCTCCTCCATGGAGTAGGCGTGCTGCCAGGTCATTTGACCGTCTTCGTCATAATTTCCGTCGTACCCCTGATCCCTTCGAAACGGCACGGCCTGGGCAGCCTGTTCCTCCGGCAGCCAGTAAGGCGCGTCCACGTTCATGCCCTCCCAGGGAACGGCCTCCTCGGCGGCCTCCAGGATGGCGTCGGGCTCCGGATACCGGGCGGGCAGGGGCACATTCAGCCCCGCGAACAGACGCACCCTGAGCACATGATTGCCGATGGTCAGCTGCGTTCCGTGCAGGGCGTAAGCGGGCTTCCTGATTTCCACGCCGGACAGCACCGTCAGCCCCCGACGGCTGGGAATGATCTTGAGGCCCTTGCCCTCCTCGAATTCAAACCGGGCATGATGCCGCAAAACATTGGGCCCCTTCACGCGGATATCGCAGTCCCGGGATGAGCCGATGGTGCCTTCCCGGGGCAGGGGCTGGGCCCTGTCCGTGGTCAAATCCACCATTTCCCCCACCAGCCCCGCGTCGGGCAGCGTTTTGATTTCTTTTTGATAGGCCCTTGCGTCCCGCAGCATCCACCTTGCCGCCCGAAACACGATCAGCGCGCCGATGACCACGAACACATACCGCATCAGCAAGGCCAGTAGTTCATACGCTTCGCCGGACATCCGCTTTCTCCTTTTCAGCATTTTCCTTCTTGATAGTATACCATAAAACCGGCCCCTGCGTCTATGTTCGCGGGGCGGAAAATGTAAATTCTGAACTGGGTTTTGAAAATATTATGATTGAAACAAAACGCCAAATAAGGTATAATCTATAGTAACTGTTCAATTATGGAAAGAAAACAGGAAAGCGAAATCAAGTTCTAAGCACAATGGTCTTGAAATATCTGCACGCCCCATTGCGCTTGACAAAATCCAGCTTAGAATTTGGAACTATACAGCTTAGAACTCGGGGTTCGATCCAAGCCGCAAAGGAACCATAACCGGACAGATACAATTGATACAGTATTGGGATTTCTGAACTGAAAAAAGCCCCTTGCGCCTTGCCAATGTTTTTCCATACACTCTACGCAATGATCGCCATAGATCGGGGAGGTGCGTATCCATTATGCTGCAAAGCCATGATAATTTCCACTCCGCAAACGGAAAGAGAACCATCCTGGTGGTGGATGACGAGCTGATCAACCGGGAACTGCTTCGGAATATTCTGGAAACTGAGTATGAAGTGATCACCGCCAAAAACGGCCAGGAGGGGCTGGAGGCCCTTCGGGAAAAAAACGGCATGGTGTCCCTGGTGCTGCTGGATCTGATGATGCCGGTGATGAACGGCACGGACATGCTGCGCTGCATCAAAGAGGACGCCGCCACCGCCCAGATTCCCGTGATCGTCCTGACCTCCGACCAGACCGCCGAGATCGAATGTTTGGAGCTGGGGGCCATTGACTTTATTCCCAAGCCCTATCCTCAGGCCGGCGTGATTCTGGCCCGCGTCCGCCGTACCATAGAATTGAGCGAGGACCGGGACATCATCCAGTCCACTGAGCGGGACCCGCTGACGGGCCTGTACAACCGGGAATACTTTTACCGCTACGCTCAGCAGATGGATCAGTATCACAGCGGCATGGATATGGATGCGCTGGTGGTGGACATTTATCATTTCCGCCTGATCAACGAGCGCTTCGGCGCCGTTTACGGAGACGCGGTGCTGCGCCAGGTGGGCAAAAAGCTCCAGGACCTGGTGGAAAATTCCGGGGGAATCGTGGGCCGCCGGGAGGCCGACACCTTCCTCATTTACTGTCCCCACCGGACGGACTATGAATCCATGCTGGGCGGCGACGCTCTGAACCTGGACGCCGTTCAGGACAAGGAAAACCGGGTGCGGCTGCGGGTGGGCATCTATTCCCGGGTGGATAAAACCATTGACATCGAGCGCCGGTTTGACCGGGCCAAGACCGCCGCGGACACGGTGCGCGCCAGCGTGACCAAAACCGTGGCCCTGTACGACAGCGGCCTGCACGAAAAGGAGCTGTATCAGGAGCAGCTGGTGGAGGATTTCCAGCGGGCCATTCAGGAGGAACAGTTCCAGGTCTATTATCAGCCCAAGTTCGATATCCGGGCCCAGGAGCCCATTTTGTCCAGCGCGGAGGCGCTGGTACGCTGGCGGCATCCCCGCCTGGGCATGATCAGCCCCGGGGTGTTCATTCCCCTGTTTGAGGAAAACGGGCTGATCCAGGAACTGGACACCTATGTATGGGTGCATGCCGCCGCCCAGCTCCAGGCTTGGAAGAAACGGTTCGGCTTCGTTATGCCGGTGTCGGTGAACATGTCCCGCATCGATATGTACGACCCTCATCTGATCGAAAACCTATTGGATATTCTGTCCCGCCATGGCCTGACCAGCGGAGAATTTCTGCTGGAAATCACCGAATCCGCCTACACCCAGGATTCCGGCCAGATCATTCAGACGGTGTCGCGGCTGCGGGAATTGGGCTTCCAAATCGAAATGGACGACTTCGGCACAGGCTATTCCTCCCTGAACATGATTTCCGCTTTGCCCATCGACGCCCTTAAGGTGGATATGCAGTTCATCCGCAGCGCCTTCGACCAGAAAAAAGACACCCGGATGCTGGAGGTCATCATCGACATCGCGGATTATCTGGCTGTGCCCGTCATTGCCGAGGGAGTGGAGCAGGAAGAGCAGGTGAACGCCCTGCGGCTGATGGGCTGCGATATCGTGCAGGGATATTATTTTTCCCGCCCGGTGCCCCCGGAGGAATATGAGCGCTTCCTGGAGGAGCGCCAGCGGCAGGAGAGCAAAACCAGCGAACAGGACGCCATCCCCCTGCTTCTGGGCCCCAAGCCCCGTCAGGCCAGGGAGCTGGGCCGCATCGTGCATGCCCTGGCCGCCGACTATTTCTGTATCTATTATGTAAACACGGAAAACGATCAATTCATTGAATACAGCTCCCACAAAGAATACCAGGAGCTGGGCATCGAAAAAAGCGGGGACGATTTCTTCGGCCTGCTCCGGGGGCATTTTGAGCGCGTGGTCTATCCCGAGGATCTGCCCCAGGTGCTGGCCGCCATGGACAAGCCGTTCCTGATGAACACCCTGAAGGCCAACGGCATTTTCACCCTGACCTATCGCCTGCTTTTTGACGGCAGGCCCACCTACGTGCACATGAAAATCAGCCGCATGGAGGACAGGAGCGATCCCCATATCGTCATCGGCATGAGCAGCATCGACGATCAGGTGCGCCGGGAGCAGGAACGGGAACGGGAACTGGCCCGCGCCCGGGAGCTGGCCAACCGGGACGCCCTGACCGGCGTAAAGAGCAAGCTGGCCTTCACCAACGCGGAGCAGGAATGGAACTGGCGCATTCTCCACGATCAGGCCCAGCCCTTCGCCGTGGCCCTGTGCGATTTGAACGGCCTGAAAAACGTCAACGACACCCAGGGCCACAAGGCGGGGGACGCCTATATCCAGCAGGCCTGCTCCATCATTTGCGAAATTTTCCGCCACAGCCCCGTTTTCCGCATCGGCGGCGATGAATTTGTGGCGATCCTCTCCGGCCAGGATTACGCCCGGCGGCAGGATCTGATGGAACGGGTGCAGCAGTCCAACAGCCTGGCTCCGGTGGATCACCGGGCGGTGATTGCCTGCGGGATGGCGGATTACGCCCCCGGAAAGGATACGCGGTTTGAGGACGTGTTCAACCGGGCTGACGCGGAAATGTATATAAACAAGGCCATGCTGAAGGGAGAAAGATGACAAATAAATTGGAACGCGGGATGCGCGTCTGCGGCGTCATTGCGGAATATGATCCCTTCCACCGGGGCCACGAACGCCATCTGCGCCTGGCCCGGGGAAAAACCCGGGCGGATTATGTGGTCTGCGTCATGAGCGGCAGCTTTACCCAGCGGGGCCTGCCCGCCCTGCTGCCCGCCCATGCCCGGGCGGAAATGGCGCTGCGCTGCGGGGCGGACGCGGTGCTGCAATTGCCCTATGCCTTTTCCGTGCGGGAAGCGGAATATTTTGCCCTGGGCGGGGTGGGTATTCTGAACGCTCTCCAATGCGTGACCCACTTATCCTTCGGCTGCGAAACCGACGACCTGGCCCTGCTGAGAAGGGCGGCATCCCTCTTAGAGCAGCCCGACGCTGCCTTTCAGGAAGCCGTTCAGGGGAAGTTGTCCCGGGGGCTTTCCTTTGCCGCGGCCCAGGGGCAGGCGCTGGCAGAGCGGCTTTCCATTCCCGCCAACGCCCTGAACGCGCCCAACGCCGCCCTGGCGATTTGCTATCTGCGGGCCCTGCTGCATTTACAAAGCCCCATTCAGCCTGTGCCCGTGCTGCGACGGCAGGATTATCACGCCTGCGAATTGGAATCGTTTCCTTCCGCTTCCGCCGTGCGCGGCGCGATTCTGCGGGGGGACTGGTCAGGAATAAAAGGCGCCCTGCCGGAGGCGGCGCTGCCTGTTTTGCGTTCTGCCCTGCTGCAAGGGATCTGTCCCCCCGACGCCCTGGACAGGGCTCTGCGCCGCTGCCTGCTTTTAGCCTCTCCCGACGAAATCGCCGCCTGGCCCGGCA
The DNA here is from genome assembly GCA_946626395.1 of uncultured Clostridia bacterium. GTDB lineage: Bacteria > Bacillota > Clostridia > Christensenellales > Aristaeellaceae > RUG563. The sequence continues at coordinate 1,764 of CAMOUF010000104.1, read as the reverse complement.
TCGGTGAGGGGCTGGAAACGCGCATAAAAAAAGCGGCGGAAACCGCCGTCAGTCGGGAAGAATTGATTCATCTGGTCAAAACCCGGCGCTACACCCAGGGCCGCCTGAACCGCGCTTTATGCCACGGGCTTCTGGGCGTAAAGAAGGACGCGCTGCCGCAGGCGCCTGCCGCTGCCCGGCTGCTGGGCTTTCGTGCCTCCGCCAGGCCCCTGCTCAAAGCCTTTCGCGCAAGCGGCTTTCCTTTGTATACCCGCCTGGCCCGGACCCCCGAAGCGGCGTTGGACGCCCGGGCCGATGAAATGTGGCGCATCGGCGCCGGTTTCCCCCAGGCCGACGCCTACCGCCAAGCCCCGGTGATCGTTGAATAAGAGAACCAATTCTAAGTTCTAAGCAAAAAACGATCTATTCAAAACAGCTCATCAAGATACATTTCAAGGAGTGAACAAAGGGTAGGGGCGGATATCATCCGCCCGAAAAAGCAGGCATTAAGAATGTTTAAAATCCAGCACAAGAAATGATTATCTTGTGCGGGCGGATCATATCCGCCCCTACAAGTCATTCTGTCAGAAATTGTATAAAAATATTACCTAAGTTCTAAGCGAAATAGTCACTCCGCATCGGCCCATCAAATGGCGCTCAACAAAATCAGCTTGGAACTTGGAACTGAAAACCTGGAACTGTCGCTGCAAATGCCCGCGGCTGATAAGCGCAGCGGCTTTCGTTTGAAAGTGTCTTACTCCACGAACCCCATCACATCCACGATACGCTGGCCCGCGCCGTAAATCAGCTTCAGGGTTTTCTTGCCCTGCAAGCGGCGGAACAGCGCGGAAGAAGGGCCGCCGTCCAGGTCATAGACCCACTCCGGATGATATTCCCCTTCCAGGAATTGATTGGCCTCCACCAAGGTCAGCCCATGGATGGAGGTGCCGGTGAGAAGGTAATAGGTGTTTTCCTCCCGGCCCTTGGCGATGATGGTGCGGATATAGCGGTGGGTGGCGAACGTCCAGTCCTCATCCACCAGGCTCTGCCCGTTCAGCGCCATGGGACAGCCCTCGTAAAAGCTCCAGGTCTGAATGGGTTCATGGCTCAGCACTTCTTCGTTGTCCGCGCCCACATACATGTGCAGCCCGTCCGCTTCCAGGGTCAGGCCGTAATAGGGCACGCCCTCCAAATTGCGGTACACCTGCCCATCCACCACGGTGATGGAGCCCAGGGGCGTGTAATAATAATCCGCGCTGGTGCCGGGGTAGTTGTCAGGAATCTCGGGATAGGTAGGGCTCACATAGCCGCTGCCGTTGATCACCACCGCCGCGCCCTTGATCTGCTTGGCCAGCTCCTCGGCCTTGGCCAGCTTTTGATGCCAGGGGGAAATGGCCTTCTTGATCTGCCGGGCGGGATCGGCCACCCAGATGGTGGTGAGATAGCATTCCGTGCCGTTGAGCCGGAAGTTTTCCAGGGTATATTTCAGAGTTTCCGTGTCGTAGGTGGTCAGGGTTTTCCGCTTGGTGATTTTGTATTCAGCTTCCTCCGCCGCGCCGCCCAGGGGCAGCAGGCACAGAAGCAGCAGCAGGGCCAAGGTTTTTTTCATGTTCTTCCCTCCCCAAAACAGGATCGGTCTTCCTGTTTATTATAACACGCCTCGTTTCCCCTGACAATCGTTCCGATTGTAAATTCCTGCTTGCGGGAGAAATCGGGACGTGCTATCATCAAAGCAGCGCGTCATATTTGAAAGGAGAATGCCCGATGCCTCTATTCCATAAAAAG
>CAMOUF010000103.1 GCA_946626395.1 uncultured Clostridia bacterium | reverse complement strand
TTCTTTTCATAGCAAATCGCCTCCTCGCGGCTATTGTGCGCAGGGAGGCGATGATTTATCATTGGGAAATTTTTGTCGAAACAGTTACTGATATAAGGTGCAGCCGCCGATGAATTCCCGAAGAAGCGACAGCGGCGGAATATCGGGCATGGCTTCGTCCGTGGCGGGCAGGATATAATGAAGGATCTTCAGCAGCCGCCGGGAGCTTAGGTACACCGGATTTTCCGGCGGGATGGCTTTCAACAGATCATAAGCATACCGCTTGAGCACCGGCAGTTCATAGTGCAGCGCGGAATTGAACATAAAATCCGCCTGCTCCTGATAGGGGAAAATCCATTTTTCCTCGCCCCGGCGCACGCTGTTCCACATGCTCAGGGTCTCTTCCGGCGGGGTGGCGCGGAATTGATGATCCCGCACGATGCGCCGTAAAAGCCGGGCGTCCGTGGTGCGGATGCGGTTGTGGTGATCCAGGTTCAGGCAGGTAAGCTCGCTGATATAAACCTTGCTGATCAAAGCGGGATCGAAGCCCTCGTGCAGGGCGGGGTTCAGGCCGTGAATCCCTTCCATGACCAATATTTGGTCTTCCCGCAATTGCAGGGGATAGCCCTGGGGGGAGCGCTTGCTGGTGGTAAAATCGAATTTGGGAAGCACCACCTTTTCTCCCTTCAAAAGCCCCGCCACGCATTCCCGAAGCAGCGGCACATCCAGGGCGGACAGCGCTTCCAGATCGGGCTGCCCGTCTTTTTCCAAGGGAAGAACGTCCCGGTCCAAATAAAAATCATCCAGAGAAATCAGCACGGGCCGCAGGCCCAGCACCCGCAGATGGATGCACAGGCGGTTGGAAAAGGTGGTTTTCCCGCTGGAGGAGGGCCCCGCCACAAAGACGGCCTTGGCCCCCTTCTTTGCGATCCCCTGAGCGATTTCGCCGATGGATTGATCGTGCAGCGCTTCGTTGATGCGGATGAACTGGGGCAGTTCCCCGCACACGATCATATCGTTCAAATCGGCGGCGTTCATCACATCCAGGATGTTGCACCAGCGGTTGGACTGGGCGAAGGCCTCCAGGATCTTGGGCCGGGAAACGAAAGCGGCGGGGGACTTGGGATCGGCGGGGGAGGGCATTTGCAGCACCATGCCCGCGCCGTGCAGCCGCAGATGGAAAGCCGATACATAGCCCGTGGAGGGCAGCATGGCCCCATAAAAGTATTCCGCGATGCCGCCGCATTGATAGATGGGAAAATAATCATAGGGCCGGTAGGCCAAAAGGCGGGTTTTATCCTCATGCCCCGTCTGCATGAAATAATCGATGGCCTTTTCGCGGCTCCAGATTTCGCGTTTGAAGGGCAGATTTTCTTTGACAATGGCTTCCATTTCCGCTTGCAGCGAATCCACGGTCTGCTGATCCGTATCCCGATCCAGCAAGCGCATATAAACGCCGTAGCCGATGGAATGCTCGATGCGCACGTCGGATTCGGGCAGCACGCGATGCAGGGCCAGCAAAAACACGAAGCGCAGCGAGCGCTCGTAAATTCTGCGGCCCTCTTCATTTTGGAAGGTGATGGGATGCAGGGCGCAGTCCTCTTTCACGGTTTCCGTCAGCTCCAGGGCCCGGCCGCCGCAGAAGCAGCCCAAAGCGGTATCCAGGTATTCGGGAGCCATCACAGAAATGATTTCCTGCACCGTGGCCGGGGCGTTGAAAATATGCTCCTGTTCCAGAAAAGTTATTTTCATGGAATTCCGTCCTTTCCACGTGAAAAAGATGGGTAAACCATATTATGCGCGGTTTTGCCCTGTTAGGCTTGCTGCTCGCTTTCCTGCTGCATGGCGATTTTTTGGGCCCATTGCAGGTGCTTGGTATGCACGTAGGGAGCGCTTTGTTCGTCCGAAAGGGAGGAGGAGCGGGTCATGATCCGCTTGCCCTCGTCATTTTTGCCAAGCGCGATTTTAACGAACGCCAGGCCGTGCTGGGGGCAGTCCGCCAGGGCCATGTACTGCTCGTTTTTCTGCTTCACGTAGCCCTCCGGCACCTCCATGCGCTTGCCGCAAATGGGGCAGGGGGGATTCATGGCCGCGGGGCTCTTGAACGCGTCCTTGGAGGAGCGGATGCGCAGGATGGCGGGGCTTTCCTTCTTGGTGCGGTCCAGATGCTGCAGCTTCCGGGGCACCAAGGGATATTCCAGCACCTTGGCGGGGTCCGGCATTTTGGCGAATACCAGGGCGGTATAGTAAGCGTCGTTTACGGCGTTATGGAAGGGCATGTTTTCCTCGTCGGGATTGATTTCCAGCATTTCCATGGCCGCTTTTAAACCCTTGCGTTCCTTGGAATTGCCCGTCACTTCGCCAAACAAGCGCTGGGCGTCGTAGATTTTGGAAAGCTGGGTTTCGCACTGGAAAAAGGTCATGTTCTGGTTCAGCACGGAAATATCGTCGCAGCCCCAGGTGAGCAGCGCGTAATCCTCCCCGCACCAATCGGCAAAAGCGGCCACGGCCTCATTGAACTGCGGCGCGTCTGCCAGATCATCCTGGGTGATGTGGGTGATGCGGGAAATGCGGGGATGGAGCCGCACATAGTGCTGCGGCTGAATGAGTTGGGAGAAGGAATCTACCACCTCGTAGCTTTCATTGACCTTCACAGCCCCAATTTGAATCATTTCAAACAGCAGCTTGCCGCCCACGCTTTTGTAGGCGGGGGAATGATAGGAGATAGGCTGATTCCATTCCAGGTCCAGGATAATGTACTGCATACGGGAAAACCCTCCGGTCATTGCTTGATCTTATACTTTTCAAATGCCTTTTCAGCATCAATGTGCATTTCTTTCCCCAGGGAAAACAGAAACAGGATGAATGCCGCGCCGAACGCCCACCAATCCAGCCAAAGGCACAGCAGAGCGAACACGAAAGCGC
>CAMOUF010000102.1 GCA_946626395.1 uncultured Clostridia bacterium | reverse complement strand
TGGAGCTGGGCAAAGGTGTAGCTGATCTGGCCGTCGTAAAAAGCGACCTTCTCCGGCACCCGGGCGGCGGTATGCTCCAGATATTCCAGCATATTGGAAAACATTCTTTTTCCCTCTTCGTCTTATATGACTATTTTTTAGAAATGTTGCAATGAATTGTTCCCTTTATGCCTTTCTTGGAAGGGGGGCTGGGGGAAACCATTCTTACAGCCAGGCGGCCCGAAGGGACGCATGGCGCGCTTTCAGCCAATTAACATAGTGAAAGGAGCATGGGCAAACGAAGCGCAGAACATGCGAACTAATTCCATAGAATGGTTTCCCCCAGAAAAGTTATTCGTCTAATCTTCCTTCGGGGCAGATTGGAAATCAGCAAGCCGCGCGTACCAGTCCGCGGCGGCGGCGTCATAGGAAGCATAGGCGATGTCGCCCCGGCGGTCGGGTAGGGAGAAAGCGGCCATGAGATCCGTCCCCAGCTTTCGGGAAAAATTCATGCTGCCGCGCACGTTCAAATGCTCCCAGTCCGCAAAATCCTTGGTGAAGTTCAGGCCGAAGCGCAGAGTGGGCAGGTTGTAGTTGATCCCGTCAAAGCCATACTCCGCCGCGATGGCGAACAGCCGGTTGCAGTACGCGTGATCCATTTTATAATCGGGATTGGGAAAAGCCACCAGCAGCACCGGGATGCCCCGGGCTTTTGCCAGCTCAAAGATTTTCCGGGCATAGGTTTCCTGCTTGGCTCCCAACGGTTCCTCCTCTTTGGACCAGACCAGGGAGGGCCGGGCGTACTGATGCACCGCGTCCTCCTCGATGTAGCCCTTCCAATTTCCGCCCCGGCCCTCGTTATCGGGCGGAAAACGGAAAGCGTCCGGGGTGATTTCGGGATAATACTTATGCACCTGGGGCAGGCCGATGATGTAGCGCAGGGCGTCCCCCGGCGTTTCGGCGCAGGCCAGCATGGCCCCCACCCGGTTTTCCAATCCCAGGATGCCATAGGTGCCCAGCACCGTGCGGGCCCAGGTGGAATGCTCCTGCTGGTACACGGCGGGGCGCGTATCCAGCAGAATCACCCTTGGCGTCTGGGTTTTCAACGCTTCCCGCAGCGCGTAATAACTGACCCAGAAGGGCTGCTCGGCGCTGCACAGGTTATAGGCCGCGATGCCGTATTCCTGCCAGAGGGTGTTGGTGTTCACCCCGCAGTAGGCCAGGCTGGTGCCCAGGGAAAGCACGTCCACGGTGTTTCGCGGCTGGAAATACAGGTTCAGCATGGGGCACATGCCATAGGCGTACTTGGGCGCGAACACATAGGCCCCGTATAAAAGCACAATCAGGAGGATCAGCGCAAAGCAAACGAGCCGCGCCCAGAACAGGGCCAGCTTTTTCCTGCGGGACGGAATGGACTTTTGCACGTTGTTGTCTCCTTTTTCCTGTAATACCACAAACAAAATATATCTGCGCCCCTTGCTGCTTTCTCGGAAAGGGGTCTGGGGGAAACCGCGCTTTGGCTTCAAAGAGCGGTTTCCCCCAGCAATTCTCCTAAAACTGCGTATACAGAAACGCGCTGCTGTCAAAGCCTTCACCGTAGACCCCGAAAATCAGCGCGGCCAGGATCAGGAAAATCCAGAGGGGCCAGCGCAGGAACAGGGAACGCCCGGCCAAATATTCATTGAAACCCTGGACGCGCTCAGAGAGAAGATCCACCGCGAAAAGAATCGCCAGCCCCGCCCCGGCAATGAGCCACTCCAGGGGCGGCATCACGGCTGTCCAGACGGCGGCGAAGGCGGACATATCCCAGCCGGAAAAGGTCTGCCGCAGCAGGGCCAGGCTGACGGCGGGGTCAGGGGTAAAGGCGAAATACTGGGCGGGCAGGATCAAAAGCCAGGTGCGCAGGATGCGGAGCAGGTTCAGGGCTCCTTTTTTCGGCAGCCGCAGCTTTTTCCATACTCCGTCCAGCAGCATGGATAAGCCCATCAATAGGCCAAAGTATCCCCCGTAGATCACCGCGTTCCAGTTCAGGCCGTGCCACAGGCCGATGAGCAGGAAAATGAACAGGGTGGCCAGGGCAGTGGGAAAGACGCGGCCCGCCTTTTTCCCCAGCAGCCGGGACGCAGCCCGGCCCAGCGTCAGGCCCGCCCGGGAAGCGGCGAGGGGATAGAGCACGTAGGAGCGGAACCAGGCCCCCAGGGTGATATGCCAGCGCCGCCAGTAATCCGCCACGGACACGGCAAAGAAAGGCCTGCGGAAGTTTTCCGGCAATGCCACCCCGATCATCCGGGAAAAGCCCCGCACGATGTCCACGCCCCCGGAAAAATCCGCGTACAGCCGCAGGGCGTACAGCCCCACTCCGCCCAGCACGAACCAGCCGGGCAGCGCTTCCCCGTTAAGCAGCGCGGCGGTGACGGGGGCCAGCCGGTCGGCAATGACGAGCTTTTTAAAAAAGCCCCACAGCATCCGCTGGAATCCGGCGGCGATGTTTTCCGGCTCCAGGCGGTGGCCCTCCGTCAGCTGGCTGCCCAGCTCCTTCCAGGTGGAAATGGGGCCCTGGGGCAATTGCAGAAAATACCCAACGAACAGGAACACCTTCAGGGGATGCTTCGGCGCTTCCGCTTTGCCCCGGTACACATCGATCAGGAAGCCCGCCGATTGAAAGGAAAAATAACTTAGCCCCACAGGCATGACAAGGCCCAGGGCGCCCGGCGAAAATTTCAGGAACGCCATGCCGCCCAAAATCAAAAGCAGCAGCAGGGCAAGCAGCGCCTTTTGCTTCCATGCCGCCGCGCCCTTGCGCCGCAGGGCGTCCAGCCCCCTGCCGCCCAGCCAGGAAAGCAGGCAGACCGCCGCCAGATACGCCGCGCCCTGTGTGCCTGCCAGGATCACAAACGCGCCGCTGAACATGAGCGGCATCGCCCAGCGGACCCGCAGGGGCAGCAGATAATACACTGCCGCCATGCCCAGGCAGAACAGGATCATTTCAAAGGACAGTATGCTCATCATC
>CAMOUF010000101.1 GCA_946626395.1 uncultured Clostridia bacterium | reverse complement strand
TGGCCTGGGGAGGTGGGGCGGGTTGGGACGGATTTCCGGGTGGCTTCCGCGGCGGGGGGTGTGGGGGGAACCGCTCTTTGGCAGCCAAAGAGCGGGTCCCCCCCCAAACCTTTGCGTCGCGCCCTTTCTTCTCCGGGCCAGGGCCTTGAGCCCAGACTCCAGGGCCATGGACAGCAGGATCACCGTCAGCGTCCAGGCGAACAGATCGGGATACTCCAGATAGTTTTTCGCGTCGCTCAAATGCTTGCCCACGGAATCCGGCGTCAGGGCGATCACCTCTGCTGCGATGCCGCTTTTCCAGGCAAAGCCCAAGCCCGTCATGCAGGCCGCCTGAAAGGCGGGGGCGGCGGAAGGGGCGTAAAGATACCGGATTTTCTTCCAACGGGAAAAGCGGTACATCTCCGCCATCTCTTTTAAATCCCTGTCCACGCTGCCCAGGGCCTCCTGGGTGGCCGTCCAGATAATGGGCAGTACCATCAGGAAGGAAATGAACACCGGCACATGGCTCCTTTGCAGCCACAGCCACACCAGCAGAATAAATGAGGACACCGGCGTGGCCCGGATCACCGTGCGCAGGGGCGACAGCACCGCGTCCAGGCCCTTCACCCAATGGCACCCCGCCGCCAGCAGAACGCCGCAGGCCACGGCCAGACAATATCCCAGCGCCACCCGCACAAGCGTCATGCCCACGCTGCGGTAAAACGCGGCGGTTCCGCACAGGCGGAAAAGGGCCTGGGCCGTTTCAAGGGGGCCCGGCAGCAGCTTGGGCAGGCCCACCAGGCGGGCAATGAGTCCCCACACAATAATCCAGAAAACGCCGATCAAAGACCGGCGCAAGATATTTTTTATCTTCATATTTATAAATACGGAATCATGTCCGCCAGCCGCCCGAAGGTCAGGCCGGGCTTGATGGGGGATTCCGCCGCCATCTGGGCGGTGGTTTCCCCGCTCATGACCAGGATGGACAGCATGCCGAAGTTGACCCCCGTGGCGATATCGGTATAGAGCCTGTCCCCCACCATGGCCATTTCTTCCTTCTTCAGGCCCGTCACCCGGAGGGTTTCTTCCACAATGCCGCTGTTGGGCTTGCCGATCACCAGGTCGGGCTCCCGGCCGGTGCTGGCCTTCACATAGGCGATGGTGGCCCCGATATCGGGAATGAACCCCGTTTCCGTGGGACAGTTGAAGTCCGGATGGGTGGCGATATAGGGCAGCCCGGAGCGCACATGATCGCACAGCATGGTCATTTTTCGGTAGTCCAATTCTGTGTCAAAGGCGATCATCACATAGTCAGGATGCTCCTGATCCACCTGAACCCCCAGGGCCGTCATTTCCGCGGTTTCAATTTCATTGGCCAGCAGGAAGGCTTTCTTCCCGGGAAAATGGCTCACTGCATACCGCGCCGCCGCCTGGCCGCTGGTGAGCACGTTCCGGAATTCCTTTGGCACCCCCATGCGCTCCAGCTTTTCCTGATAAAAGGCCGCGGATTTGGAGGAGTTATTGGTCAAAAACAGGCATTGCCTGCCGGTTTCCCTGAGCTTTGCCAAAAAATCCAGCGAGCCTTCAATGAGCCGATTGCCTAGGTAAAAGGTGCCGTCCATGTCCAGCAGAAAGCACCGGACAAAAGAAAGCTGTTCCCTGATATCCATGTATTATTGTCCTCCCGTCAAGCCTACGTCAAAGCGAATCAAAGCGTCATCCCGGTGCCCTACGCCCATGAGCGCGCCGTCAGCATAGATCCGGCAAGGCGCGCCCTCCAATAAATCCGGAAAAAGAAAAGCGGGCAGCTTGCCGCCGTTTTTCCCCAGCGTCCAGAGCCGCTCCGGCAAATCCAGCCGGGGCAGGGGCTGCAAAGGATAATCCATGGGCAAAAGCAGGCGGCCCAGTTCTCCCCTTTCCCCCGCTTCCATGACCTCCTCCATGGTCACGGCGTCCCGGATGGAAAAGGCCCCATGCCGGGTGCGCAGCAGAAACCGCATATGGGCGGGAGCGCCCAGCGCCTGGCCGATATCGTTGCACAGGGTGCGGATATAGGTGCCGCTGCCGCAGTCGATGGACATCATATACCCGTCCGGCCCGGTTTGATCCCCCAGGAAAAGGGCATGGATCTGGGTGGGCCGCGCCTTGGTTTCCACCTGTTTTCCCTGCCGGGCCAGGGCATACAGGGGCACGCCGTCCTTTTTTAAAGCAGAATAGGCCGGGGGCCGCTGCAGGATTTCCCCCCGGAACGCGGCCAGCGCCCCTTCGATTTCCTCCCGCTCCGGCGTCCGGATGGGCGGCTCGATGATCGTGCCCTGGGCATCCTGGGTGTCCGTAGCCCCGGCAAAAGCGATTTCCGCCACATAGCTCTTGCTTTTATCAGGAAAGTGATCCAGCAGCCGGGCGGCCCGGCCCACCATGATAGGCAGCACCCCCGCCGCCTCCGGGTCCAGGGTGCCTGCGTGGCCCACCTTTTCCCCGCTCAGCCGCTTCACCACCGCCACCGCCGCCCCGGAGGACATCCCCGGCGGCTTTAGCAGGTTTATAAAACCGTTCATGTGTTTTCCTTCATCATCATTTTTTTACACTTTAAGGCAATAGGTATTAGGCAATAGGCAATAGAGGATAGAGCGCAGAGTACAGAGTGCAGAGAATATAGACGGACAAAAGAAACGCATCCAGACTTGGAACAACTAAAGAATCTTAACTCTGAACTCTCCACTCTGAACTCTCGTTTTCCTTTTGTCTATTGCCTAATGCCTATTGCCTGGTAACTTAAAGTGTTCTTTTCCTAACCTGCTTTTCCAGTTGCCGATCCAGCATTTCGCACACGTCCCGGAGGCTGCCTTCCCTGCGGAACGCCGCGGCGCAGTCGTGGCCGCCGCCGCCAAACCCCCGTGCAATAGGTCCCACCTTCCAGCCCGGAACGGACCGGAGGCTGACCTTCACCAGGCCATTTCCTCTGTCCTCCGCCAGGTAAGCCATTTTCACGCCGGGGAGGTTCAGGGCATAATTCACGATGCCGGTATTATGCTCAGGCAGGGCATGGGCGGCTTCGTAATCCAACCCGGTCAGGCGCATGGACGCGCACTGGCCATCCGCAAAAAGATGCAGTGTATTCAGCGCCCGGCCCAGCAAACGGGCCTGGGGCTCCTCCAGCAGCGAATGAAAGATTCTGGCTTCCGCTGCCAGGTCCAGCCCTGCCACCATGAGCTCTTCCATGATGGAAAAGGTTTCCGCAGTGGTGCTGGAAAAGCGGAAATTGCCGGTATCGGTGCTGATGGCGCAGTACAGGCAGGCGGCGATTTCCTTGGTCAGCGGGATATGAAGCGCCCGCAGCAGCCGCCGTACCACGATCCCCGCCGCCGGGGCGGCATCGTCCACGGCGTTATACCGGGCATACCCGGGGTTGCCGGGGTGGTGATCCAATTGGAAGGTGACCGGGGCCGAACCGAAAGCACGGATACAGTCCCCCATCCGAGACGCCTCGGCGCAGTCGATGGCCATGGCGGCGTCAAATGCTTTGCCCGGCAAATCTTCCACGGTGACAAATTGCTCCGCACCGGGGAGGTGGGCCATTTGCCGAGGCACAGGATCGGCACAGGCGAAGGTGACTTGCTTGCCCATGGCTTCAAGCCCCAGGCCCATGGCCAGCGTCGCGCCGATGGCGTCCCCGTCCGGGGAAATATGGGTACATAACAAGATGCTGTTCGCGTTGTTCAGCGCGGACAGCATTGCAGAGCAGAACTCATTCTTCCGCTCCATCCTTTTCTTCCTCCTCCTTGGGAGCCACTTCCTTGAGCACCTGGGCGATATGCACCCCATAGGCGATATTCCGGTCCCGCTGGAACAGCAGCTCCGGCGTATACCTCAAATCCACCCGCTGGCCCAATTCATGGCGGATATACCCGGCGGCCTTTTTCAGCGCCCCGATCATTTCATCCGCCTTCTCGTCCTCCAGCACGCTCACGTATACCTTGGCCCACCTTAAGTCCCGCGTCACGTCCGCCCGGGTCACCGCGTAGGTGCCGCCGATGCGGGGGTCGTTCATCTCCCGGATGATGGCGTCAATGGCGTGGCGCACTTCTTCTGAAATCCTGTCAATCCTGAAACTGCTCAATGTCTGATCCTTTCTAAAAGCACGGAGGATACTTGGGGAAACCCACTTTGGAATTACTTCGCATGTCCTGCGCTGCGCTTGTCCATGCTCCTGTCACCATGCTGATTGAGCGGCATCGCGCAAGGCGTCCCTGCGGGCCGTCTTGCTATAAGCGTGGTTTTCCCACAGACCCCTTTCCCGAAAACCGATTCAGATAAAAACTGTTTGGGTCATTTCTTATTTGGCTCCCCGTGAAAATCTGAAGATTTATCTTTCTGTATCCGTCTGCCTCACGGGAAAGCAGTTGGCTGCCTTCATCCGGGAAACATCCCGGAAAAGGCTTTCTTTGGAAAGGCGCGGAAAACCTTTCTTTCTCCTGAAAGAAAGGTTTTCCGCAAATTCCCCGTCATCTCCGTCAGCGCTCGATTTCTTCCATGATGAAGCACTCGATGACGTCGCCTTCCTTGATGTCGTTGTAGTTTTCCAGGCCGATGCCGCACTCGTAGCCGGCGGCCACTTCCCGAACGTCGTCCTTAAAGCGGCGGAGGGAGGAGAGCTTGCCTTCAAAGATGACCACGTTATCCCGCAAAAGACGCACGGAGGCGTTGCGCTGCACCTTGCCGTCGGTGACATAGGAGCCGCCGATGGTGCCCGCGCCGGTGATCTTGAAGGTGGAGCGCACCTGGGCGTGGCCCAGGATGTTTTCCTTGAACTCGGGGGCCAGCAGGCCCTTCATGGCCTTTTCCACGTCCTCGATGGCCTGATAGATGATGCGGTACAGGCGGATATCCACGCCCTCGCGCTCGGCGGCGTCCCGGGCGGTGGAGTCGGGGCGGATATTGAAGCCGATGATGATGGCGTTAAAGGCGGAGGCCAGGTTCACGTCGTCCTGGGTGACAGCGCCCACGGCGGAATGCAGCACGCGCACCTTCACTTCGTCGTTGGACAGCTTTTCCAGCGCCTGCTTCACCGCCTCCACGCTGCCCTGCACGTCGGCCTTGATGATGATG
>CAMOUF010000100.1 GCA_946626395.1 uncultured Clostridia bacterium | reverse complement strand
GTCATGGTACGGGCCATACGAAATGCTTCCTTCCTTTTTTCGACTCAATGCATAAGCTTGTGGGGGGAACCGCGCTTTGGATGCCAAAGAGCGGTTCCCCCCACACCCCCCTCCGAGAAAGCAATCCAGGAATTCATAAACGCCGCTCTTTCTTTTCCAATGCTCTATGGAGGAGAGAGACATGGATTGCTTGGTATCCCAACAAGATTTTGTATTGAACCCTTTTTTCGCAGAATTCTAATTCTGCATGCAAGATATACCACGATTGCCGCGGATGCACAAGCGGGAAAATATGGTTGGAAACAAGCCGTCGGAAAAAAGAACTGCCTCGCAGCGCTTGTATTGTCAGCGCGGCGGGGCAGCCCTTGTATGAATGGGGGAAAATGGATTTTCCCCGCTTTATTGCGGGTCGATCAGGGAAACGTCGATGCGGGGATAGTTTTTCACGTTGCCCTCGTCGTTGAGCACGGTATAGGTGCCGGAGGCTGTGCCGTATACCTTCACCTGGCTGTCCAGGGGGAAGGTGGGCTCGAAGGGACAGATGAGATAGCAAACGTCCTTGTAGTTGCCGCTGTTGGTCCGGGTCAGGGCCAGGGTCACCACCCACTCGTTGATGGACTGGGTAATGGAGGTGATGTAGCCCACCTCATAAATCAGCTTGCCCTGGTTTTCCGTTTTGGACAGGTTATCGTAGGTCATTTTTTTCGCGCCGGCGCGGATCTTGTCCCCCCGCTCGGCGTCGGTATAGGTGCGGGTGCCGGAATAGGAGAAGGTGCGCTCCTGCAGGCCCTTCTTGGTCACGGTGACCACGAAGGTGTATTCCCCTTCCAATTGGGTGTCCACCTTGAAATTGAACTTGTCCCCGCCCACCGTTTTGGAAAAATTCACGGGCCCGGCCACGGACAGCTGGGTTTTCGCTCCGGCGATGGTGGTGCCGGAAATGAGGGTCAGGTCATCCAGGGAATCCCCGGGGGTGACGATCATATCCACTGGCAGCAGGCCCTGCTTAAAGGTGACGGAGTAGAGCCGCTGGGCGGTGATGGCCCCTTCGGCCTCGGCGGTCAGGGTCAGGGAATAAACGCCCTGGCTGGGCAGGGTCACTTTGATGGAGAAAGCGCCGCTGTTGTTGGCGGTGGCGTTATAGCTTTGGCCGCCGGTGCTGCCCAGGGAAAAGAGGGTGGCGGTGACGGTGGCCTTCCGGGCGGTGGTGCCCTTGATGGTGAAGGTGGCTTCGTTGGTTTCCGTGGGCGGCGCGCTGGTCAGGCTCAGCTTGATGGGCAGGGGAGGCATGGGCAGCACTTCGGTGAACTGCCAGGTTTTTGTGATTTTTTCCAGCAGCGTGTTATCCGCCTGCTTGGGGGTGCGCCCGCGAATCTGCATATCCAGGGTGATGGTGTAGCCGTTGCGGATGGTGCGGCGCTGGTAGCCCGCGCAGATGAGCTCGCCTTCCTGGCGCAGGGTGTATTCCGTTTGCAGGAAGCGCAGGGCGGTCTTGCCGTAGTTGCCCCATTTGGCGGTGGTGTAGGTATAGCCCAGCAGGCCGTAGGCGGTGCCGTTGGTGTGGGACATGCGGTATTCCCGGCGCATGTCCTCGTCCTGATTGTTCAGGTCAAAATACGTCTGCCCGTCCACGTCCTTAAGTCCGGTAATCACCAGGGTGCGGCCTTCGGCCTCGTCGTAGGCCATGAGCAAAATGCCCTCGGCGTCAAAGGTGTTGGACAGGGCGTCGTGATCCATGCCGTGGCTTTCCAGCCAGTCCCGGTTGGTGCCCAGGTTATAAGGGGTCAGCACCATGGTAAAGTTATCCGGTATGTCCACCGAAGCATGGATATCGCTGAATGTATAGCTCTGGGCCAGGCCGGGTACGGAAAACAATATTGTCAGCAGCGCCGCGGCGCACAGGGCAAGCAGGTATTTACGCAACAAATTGCGCCTCCCTTCGTATCTTCGCAAAAAATCATGTTGATCGGCATCTGTTTGGCCTGCCGAAAAATCGGCTGCGCTTTTATTCTATCATACTTTTTTTCTGATTTCAACTGGCCCCGAACAGGCGGCAGGGCAATAAGACCATTCATAAGCAGAGCGCTTTGTACAGCGTACAGAGTTCAGTGTACAGAGTTCAAAGTACAGATGATATAGCCGGAAACAAGGAACGGAACCGGACTTGGCATAACTATAATATCTGACTTTTTACTCTGAACGCTCGCTTCTCTATTGCCTATTGCCTAATGCCTAACGCCTTTTCCCAACAAATATTTACAAAAGGGGATTGACAAATATATCGGGAGGCGATATAATTGCATCACGATATATCGGAACACGATATATCGAGAAGCGATGGAGGTGGGCTGGATGCCGGATTCGATGGCGCTGACCGAATCAACGTACTACATTCTGCTGTCCCTGGTCGCCCCGCAGCATGGCTACGGCATTATGCAAAAAACGGAGCAGATGAGCGGCGGCCGGGTGCGCCTGGCGGCGGGCACCTTGTATGGGGCCCTGAACAGCCTGTGCAATAGGGGCTGGATCATCCCCCTGCCCGGGGAGGACGGCAGCCGCCGCAAGGAATACAAGCTGACGGAAGCGGGCATGAAAACGCTCCGGCGGGAAGTGGCCCGGCTGCGGGAATTGGCGGACAATGGCGAACGCGTTCTGAAAGGAGAATGAACATGGAAAGCCGGAAAACGATTCGGAAATGGTACTGGGTTTGGGATTTTGAAAAGGAAGAAACCTGGCTGAACGAAATGGCCCTGAATGGCTGGGTGCTGGAAAGCGTGGGCTTCTGCACTTACCATTTTATCCGGTGCGAACCGGGGGAATACAGCGTGCGGCTGGAAATGCACCCCTATGATGAAGCGTATGTCCAATTCATGCAGGACACCGGCGCGGAATATGTGGGCCGGATGGCCATGTGGATCTATTTCCGCAAAAAGGTGGCGGACGGCCCCTTCGATCTGTTCTCCGATATTGATTCCAAAATCACGCATCTGGACAAAATCGGCAGGATGCTGGCGATCATTGGCGGGGCCAATTTGCTCATCGGCCTGGCCAACACCTTCGGCCCCGCCCATCTGGGCTGGATCAATCTGCTTTGCGCCACCCTGCTCATGTATTCCCTGGGCCGCATTCACGGAAAAAAGGAAACGTTGGAAAAGGAACGGATGCTGCATGAGTAAAGGAAAGTTCCAAGTGAATCACGCTATGCTCCAAGGGAGTCTTCCATGAACCGGGCGGACGCTGCCTGACGGCTGTTTTTTCCTATCGATTCAGCGCCTGATCCATCGCATCCAGGAGGGGAGACAGCCGTTTGAGCAGCGGCGCTTCGAAGAAACGCTGCCGAGCCAGATCCACCAGGGTGCAGCCCAGGTAAATCATGGGCGGGGCCAGCAGGGCCGTTACCCAGAAATGCGGACTTTGGGCGGCCTGCCAGACCTGGAACCAATGGCTCCAAAGCATGGGACGGAACAGGCTGTGGTCGTGGATCAGATACACCCCGAAGGACGCGCCGCCCAGGGCGCTCAGCAGCCGGGAAGGCTGGACGCGGAGCCCGGCAAAGAACAAAAACAGCGCGCAGGAGCAAATCAGCTGCGGCAGCGCGTTTCGGTCGGCGAAGAAATTCTGCCTGCTGCCCAGGTTCTGGAACAGCTCCTGGTGCCCCTTGCCCCACAGGCACAGCCCCGTCATCAGCACGATCATGCCGGCAAAAATCAGCCCTTGCAGGGGCACGCACTGGAAAAAGCGGTTGGGGTATTTTTTGAAATACGCTCCCAGCACATACAGATAAATGAACCACACGAAGAAGTGATAGAACTGGGAGGAAGGGGCGCGGAAGGTCAACGTGGGGATTACGGACAGATACAGCCCGCCCAGGATCACCACGGCCTGGTGGGCGC
>CAMOUF010000099.1 GCA_946626395.1 uncultured Clostridia bacterium | reverse complement strand
GGCACTGGCCCTGGGCAAGGGAGCCCGGTGCATTCACCAGAGCGGCAAGTGGTTTTCGGATGACAATATCGACGGCCTGCTCATGGACCGCCACCTAAACAAGAAGGCCCGCCGCAGCGGAAAGCATCACCTGAAAGGCCCTCCCAAGCGGACAGCCGAGGGTGACGCCCGCTTTGCCGAGAGCTTTGAGAAAATGATTCTGGAGGCGCTGAATGATCAAGCCCATCATCCATGACCCGCTGTTTCTGGCCCAGAAATCCCAGCCCGCCACGGAAGCGGACCGGCAGATTATTTCCGATTTACTGGATACCCTGCGGGCCCACCTCCATAGCTGCGTGGGCATGGCGGCCAACATGATCGGGGAAAGGAAACGTGTCATCGTGTTCTGCAACGGGCCCATGCAGATGATCATGGTAAACCCGGTGATCACGGAAAAGTCCGGCCCCTATGAAACGGAAGAGGGCTGCCTGTCCCTGGCGGGCGTCAGGAAAACCAGGCGGTATCAGAAAATCACCGTGGCCTATCAGGATCAGTCTTTCCGCCCCCGCACAGGCGTGTTTGAAGGCTTCACCGCCCAGATCATCCAGCACGAAATCGACCACTGCGACGGGGTTTTAATTTGATGTTAGGACACTCTTTGATGTGATATACCTACCTTGAATCAACAAATCGGGATCGGAGGGAGAGGAACATGCGAAGATTCACAGCCGTTTTGCTCAGCCTGATTACCTGGACACTGCTGTGGGAATGCGGTGCGGCAGATTCTTGTTTCCGTTATGAGGTGGCGGAAGTGCACCCTGTTGCAGGCAGACAGGGAATCTGCACAGAAGGAGGGTATTACTGGGTCAGCGGGTCAGGGACACTGACAAAATACGATGCGGACTGGAACCTTGTAGCGGAAAATACGGAGCCGTTTGACGGCTACGAATTGGAAGTGAACCACATCGGAGACATCGATGTGTACCGCAACGAGCTGTATCTGGGCGTAGAATACTTTATGGACGGCGAAGGGAAAAACATTCAGGTTGCCATCTATGACGGTGACACGCTGAAGCTGAAGAAGGTTTTCCCCTTTCGCGCCGATACCGGCCAGCTGGAATGCAGCGGGATCGCGGTTGACCCCGATTCCCGTACAGTTTATATGACCTCCTGGATCGATGATGAATCCAGCGAATATCTCTACATGTATGACCTCGATACAGGAGATTACAGGGGAAAGATGAAGCTTCACCCTGGCCCCAAATGGATGCAGGGCATTGCCTGCTATGATGGGCATCTGTATGTAACGAGCGATGACGGAGATGCCGATGACCTTGCCCCGGACCATATGTATAGGATCGATCCTTCACAAAGCAAGGAAACCGGGACCGTCCTGCTGGAAAAGACGTTTGATGATGTGCTTATGCAGGGAGAGATTGAAGGCCTGTCGTTTGATCAGGAGCGTGGACAGTTCCTTCTTCTGTATAACAGGGGAGCAAGAATCGTTGCCGGAATGCCTGTAGGGTTTTATGAAGGTTACAGCGAAGAAATCCATGAGGTGTTCGTTTATGATATGACTGAAGCCAACTGAATCCCATTTTGACGGGCAGATGTCTCATAGGAAAACAGGAATCATACAAATTACAGTTTGTCAAATTGAAAGGCGCACTTACTCACCACCTGGCAAGGCGGTGAAAGTGCGCCTTTCTAAATAAGACCGGGATTTATCCTTGACAGCACGAATCTTCGTATTTCTTTAAAACAAATCCAATGAACTGCTCAAATAGATTTCTTCCCGAACCTGCAATTGACGCTCCGGCTTGGTCATATAATAAAGCAGAAATTCCAGGATCAGAGCGCTGCCCAGGCTGCGGCCCTCGATTTTAAAATGGGAAAAGCCGCTGGGCAGATAGATGTTCTGAATGTCCTGAATTCCGATGAAGCCGGGGTTTTTCATGGCGTCGGAAAAGCGATAGCCCCGGTGGGCCAGGGGAGAGGCGCAGGAATGCTCCGGGCAGAGTTCGCCCAGGCTTTTGCGGCTGACGGTTTCATAGCACGCTTTCCTGTCGGGACATTGGAACCAGCAGCATTCGTTGCACAGAAATTCCACCTTTTCCTTGAGGGAATCCGGCAGGCTGTTCAACTGGGGAAAGGCTTTATTCAGCCTGAAATCCGGCACCACGAAGCGAAACTCCGGGCGGCTCAGCTCCGTCTTGAGCTGGTCAAATTCCGTCAGTACCTTGGTGGTGGAGGAAACGAAATAAAAGCCGGGATACTGACGCTTTAGGTAATCCAGCAGAAGATCGGAACAGAGGATCACGCCGTTCTGGGTTTTTCCGCCGCGCTCAAACAGCGCGCACAGGGCATTGCACTTTTTGTCGGCAAGATGCTCTGGCCTGAGCAGGGAATTGCTGAAGGTAAGCCGGGCGGAGATGCCGTATTCCTTTAGAAGCGCTGCAGCGTTCTGGGGCCTTTCCTCCCCAAAGCCCACCCGGCCCCCGCCCCAAAGGCAATCAGCGGGAGCGCCATAGATGGAACCAATATCGCACCAATCGTAAAACCAGTCTCGGTGTTCCCGAAACAGCGGCAGAAAGGCACGGTATAATTCGTAAAACTCAAATAAACCCGGCAGATGATAGGATGCTTTCATGGTGACACTCTCTTATTGGTTTTGCTGATTCAGCTTTTTTTCCACCCGGTTCAGGGTATCAAAGAAGCGCAAAGTGGCCACGGCGGGGCCCATCAGCGGCAGGCCGAAGATGTTCCAGCCGAACATATGCCACCAGGACGTATAAGGCCCTTCCAGGCCCAGGGCGATGGCCTTGGCCTTCAGCTCCTCCGCGATCCGGGCCATCCACACCAGGGGATAAATGAACAGGGTGGGAATGCCCAGCAGATAGGCTTTCCAGTATGGCAGGGTGGGGTGGCCCAGGATTTCATCGATCTCAGCCTGCAATCCACTGAGGGGCATATAAAACAGCAGGAAGATACCGGCGGTGAAAAAATCAACAAAGCCGATGAGGAAACCGGGGCGGTGGGTATGCTTGAATCTCATATTCCGTATGCCTCCAGGCACCAGCGGGCGATTTTGGTGATCAGTTCTTCGGGCAGGTCCTGATCATAGGGCAGACGGATGGCGCCTTTGCTGACGTCATAGTGCTTCAATTCTTCCGCAAAGACCCCGGTGGCCTCGCCGCCGGGATACAGGCCCAGATGCTTTTTGGAGGCGGCAAAGTGAATCAGGTTCCGGCCCTGCCAATAGGTGGGCATGGACCAGGAAATGCGCTCCTGGGCCTGGGGCAGAGCGGAGCGCAGGATGTTTCGTATCTCCCGTAGCCGGGGCTGCGCGGCGGCGTCCTGCCGGGCAATGTATTCGTCGATGGTCTGGGGCCTTGTGCAATAATGGGCCTGCTCCTGCTTTTCAAAGGAGCGGCCGCACTGAGGGCATTGCCACATATTAATCACCTCGCAGAGATATCCTTCTTTATTCAGCCGCAGCCCTATGGGGCAGGCCGAATGCGGCTTCGGCCAGAGCCAGAGTTTCTTCGATGGTTCTCCCTTCATCCCGCAGGATCACCTGAAATCCGGAATGCAGGAAAGCCTCGTATTGCTCTTTGGAATTGATCAGCGCCAGGCCCTGCCGATAGTTATCCATGGCCGCCTGGGGGTCCTTTTCCTCTAAAATCAGCCGGTACAGGAATTGCTTTTCCCGGTCCGGCCTTTCAAAAAAGCGTCGAACGGAGATGTCCGGGTCTGCCAGCATGACCAGCACATGTTCCGGCGCGGCGATGGATTTCAGGGTGTTCATGGCAATATTGGTATCCACAAATACCGGCTTTCCCCGGCTGCATATTTCCGGCAGCAAGCGAAGCTCCAGCTTTTCGCATTCCCTGGCCGCGCCGTCAAACCAGGCTTTGTACTCCTCCGGGGACCGGCGAATGAATTCGTGCCAGTCCCGGAGATCTCGGGTATAGGTAACGCAGGGAAAATCCTCTTTGTTCAGATTCGGCAGCAGGGCGTTGTGATAGTTTTCTTCACAGGCGATTCCCTGATGCCTTTCCGCCAGCAGGCGCACCATGGTGGATTTGCCCGCGTAGGCGGTTCCAATGATAAAGTAGGCGTTCTTGAACAGCGGAGCATGCATGGCTTTCTTTCCTTTTTCCATCAGGTTCGCAGGATTTTTTCCAGGGGCTTGCCCTTTGCCAATTCATCCACCAGCTTGTCCAGCTGGCGAATTCTTTTCATAACGGTGTCTTGAATGGTTTCCACCTGAACGCCGCACACCTTGCCGGTAATTTTTTCGGAAAGGGGATTCCAGGCGGGCGCGTTTTGAAAGAACGCCTGGCAGGGCACGTTCAGGTCGGTCTTTTCCAGGCCGTATCCTGTCAGCCATGTGATGATGCTGTCGACCTCTTCCTGGGTGCGGCCCTTGCGCTGGGCTTTCTGCACCAGCAGGGGATAGACCCTGGAAAACGGCATATTGAAAATGGATTGTCTGGGCATAGACGCCTCCCTAAAATAGGATATCATGTCGGTATCATTATACACAAAGGCGCTTCCGGTGTCCATCGTTTCTATATAAAAAGGACATTTCCACGATGGAAATGTCCTGACGTTATTGCTTATTCGCGTTTATTCCTCGTCCATCCGGCGGGAAGCCCGGCGGTGACGGCGGGGGGAATCCAGCGTTCCCTCCTCAGCGGGCTTTTCAGCGGGGGCGGATTCGGCAGGGGCCGAAGCGGCGCTTTCCGGTGCGCGGGTCACGCGATAGCCGCCCATGCCGTCCACGGGGGGCATGCTTTCCGGGGCGGGCGCTTTTTCCGCGTCGGTTTGGGCGGCGGAGCGCAGCAGCTTTTCATGAGGCAGCAGTTCCTTTTCCGCTTCTTCCTTCTTTTGATTGGCCTTTACGGGCACGTCGGCTTCCTCGGGCTCCTCGGGCAGGGAATCGCCGCCATCGTCCAGGCCGTCATCGTCGGCGGGCTCGGTATAGTCCCGGCGTTCCGCCAGTTCCAGATGGTCGAAGGCGGATTTGGATTTGCGCAGCTTGTTCAGCCGGATCAGGGAGCTGACGGCGAACAGCGCCAGCGCCGCGCCGAAGACCCCCATCATGGCCAGCATCACGGTGCGCAGGATATTGCGGCTGTTGGTCAGAAGAGGGTCCACCGGCGCGCTGGTCACCAATTCAGGCGGGGCCACCGTTACAACGGGCACCGGCGTGATGGCCCCTGCGTCGGGAGCTTCGATAATGCGGATGGTGTTGGATTCAAACTTGACTTCGTTGTTCAGCGCGTCCCGCAACGTGGCGGTAAAGCGGAACTGTCCGGCCTGGGGAATGGTCACATCCCTGTCCAGGGTCACACTGGCGCCGGGCTCCAGGGAAGCGATGGTATAAATGGCGGTGGAGCCATGGGTGATAGCGATTTTTTCCGCCTTGATGTTGCTGTTGTTGGTCACCTTGAGATGCAGCCGCACGTCGGCGGGCACCCGGGGAACGCTGTCCTGATCGGAGGTCAGGTTCAGCGTCAGCAGCAGCTGCTTCTCGGGGTCATACACACCGATGCGCAGCTCATTGGAGGTCATCTTCTTGGTTTCGCCGGTGTTGTCGGGCAGGGTTGCGGTGACCTTGAAGGTGGCCGCTTCGGACAGGATAAACTGCCTTTCCTCCGTCACCGTCTGTCCCGCGGGAATCTCCAGCCCCGTTACGATATCGCCCAGCTTGGCGTCGGTGACGGTCACGTTGGAATAGGACACATTGCCGGCGTTGGTGAAGGTGATCACCAAGGTAGCGCGGTCGCCCACGTTCACGGCATCGGTGGGGCTGGACAGAGCCAGCTTCAGGTCGGGCTTGGCGGAAGCGATCACAGCGTCTTCCACCTTCACGGTCTGGGTCTTGCTTTCTCCGGGAACCTTATAGGTGATGGTGGCGTTGCTGGTTAAGTTGCTGTTGCCCATGCGGGAATTGAAGGTCAGGCTGACGCTTTCGCCCGCGGCCAGCGATTTGACGGTTTTAGCGGTCTTGGAGATGTTTTCCTGCACGCGGATATCGTTCAAATGCACAGTGCCGCTGTTGCGCAATTCATAGGTCACGGTGGCCTGGCTGCCGGGACGCACCACCTGAGGCTCGATCTTCCGGGTCACGGTCAGATTGGCGCGCTCCCCCTGGAACTGGATGCGGGCGCTGGTCTGACGGCTCATTTCCACCAGGGCGCCGGATTCGTCCTCGATATGATAGCGGGCGGTAAAGGTCACGGCCCCGGCGTCCAATTGGGCTTGGGTCACATTCCATTTGCCCTCCCAGGAGCGGGCCTCGCCCGCCTTGAGCACATAGGAGCCGCCGTCGCCAAAGGAGGTCACCGGGTTCCCCGCGGGATCATACAGGGTCACAGGCGCGATCATATCCAGGTCGCTGGCGTTGCTCACTTCCAGCGAAACTGTCACTTCCCCGGGACCGGTGAGCTGGTCGGGCGTGATCCGAACGGCCAATTCCACCGGATCCTCTGCCAGGGCGACCCCGACGGAAAATACGAGCACAAGCAGCAGGAGCAGCATTCCTGCGGGTTTCAACAGGCTGCGGGCAAATGTCATTGCCCTTCCCTCCTTCCAATGGCGCAAAAGCACCGGGAGAAATCTTCTTATAATATACTCCATTTTAGTGCAAGAACGCTTTAATGTCAAGCAATCCAGCCTGTTTTCCCGGGAAAAGAATTCTTTTTTTACAGGATTTTATGCTTTTTGTTTCCATTTAATCTGATCGTGGGATATTTTTCATATTTAAGGAATGGCGAAATTCAGCGCGTCGCTCATTTCCGGCACCTGTACGAAGGACTGGGGCACCTCACCCACGATAATGGATTCTGCGATCAGCGCCTGGCTGCCCAGGGACACCTGCCTGCCGCCGCTGGGAATGACCAGGCGCACCGTGGTATGCAGGGACAGATAGATTTTATGACGGGTCTGGTTAATGCCAGCGGATTCAAATTCCGTGGAGAACGCAGCCGAAACGGCGCTGACCGGCACGATGCGCACATGAATCCGGGGCCCCAAAGCGGACAGGAACGGCACCCCCAGAGCCGCCCCCAAAGGAATGGCGACGCTTTGGGCTTCGGCGCTTTCCAGCCGTGCCTGGGCCTGCAGGGCGGTGACAGTGGCCAATTCATTCATGCGCACCGCGTTGGCCTGGAGCATGGTGATTTTCCCCTGCTGATCGGTACGCACGGTCATCATATCCTCATAGGTCACCGTTTCGCCCATCACGTCGCGCACGGCCTCGTGGATGTATTCCACCGCCATGGCCTCGGCCCGGGCATAGGCCATGTCCAGGATCACGGATTCCAGATTCTTTTCCAGCAGCAGGAAAAGAACGGCGATCAGCAGGATCACCGCCAAAGCCCGCCATAAAAAACGGAACCTGCCCTTCCTCTTTATGTTCCCAGCGCATCCGGTCATCCTTTTCCCTCCCTCTCCACTGGGCCAGCATATGCGGGAAAAGACGGATTCTTGCGGCTGAAAGGAGCAAATAATGCCATTATTTTTCCAAATTGTTAGAAAGTCGTCATGTTTCAGTCAGAAATATGAAAAAAGTAAACCAATACTTGTAAATTATTTTTCTCGGGTAGTTGATTTTTGCTTAATTATATGTTATATTTCTATGTGAAGAAGAACATTGTTTTTTCCTTCTGAAAAAAGGAAGCAGCCCGTTTGGGCCTTCCAGGCTGAATAGCGCCGGAAGAAACCCATCCTGGCGTTCGTCCCGATTCACTGGGAAAACGGAAGGGATTGTTTCTTCTGGATCTTTACAGCCGCCGGTAGAGCAGCCGGCCATCTGTAAACACTTTGAAGGAGGAAGGTAAAATGACCAAAACTGCGCGATATGGTAAGATCGTTCTGTTTACGGCATTGCTGATCGGCCTGCTGTGCGTGGCTGCTGCTGCTACCGCGGAATCTACCTATCATACGTCCGATCACATCTGGGTCGACAGAACGATGATCAAGGGCCCCACCTGCTCTGCCCCTGCACAGTATGAATACACCTGCTCTCTTTGCGGAGCGAAGAACGTTGTAGGCGAAGGCACCTACGATCCCAACTCCAATCACGTGTGGGGCCCGTGGATCGATGATACCTCTGCTGACTGCACCACCGGCGGACACCGTCACCGGGTGTGCACCCTGAACGTGCATCATACGGAAGAACAGACTGTGAATCCTCTGGGCCATAACCTGGTGGAAGAAGTGGTTCGTCCCGCGACCTGCACCAGCATCGGCCTCAAGCGGATTTACTGCACCCGCTGCGGCCAGACGGTTTCCACGGAAGATATTCCCATGACCGCCCATATTCCCGGCGCTTGGGAAGTGACCGTAGCTGCCACCTGCACCGGCACCGGCACGCAGATTCAGAAGTGCATCAATTGCGGCACTGTGGTGAACACCCAGACCATCCCCGCCAAGGGCCACACCTGGACCGCTTGGGTAGTCACCAAGCAGCCCACCTGCACCGCCCCCGGTGAACAGAGCCGCAACTGCTCTGTCTGCGGCGCTATCGAAACCCAGCCCTACGGTAACATGCTGGGCCACAGCTTCGGCGCCTGGCAGGCCGTGACCGCCGCCACCTGCACCACCCCCGGCACCGAACGGCGCACCTGTGTCCGCTGCGGCATCGAAGAAACCCGGGATGTGGCTGCTCTGGGCCATCTTTGGGCGGAGTGGCTGATCACCAAGTCCGCTACCTGCACTGAAACCGGTATCCGGACGCATACCTGCCGCCGGGATACCAACCATGTGGAACGTGAAGAAATTCCCGCTCTGGGCCATAGCTGGGGCAATTGGATCACTGATATACAGCCCACCTGCACCACTCCCGGCAGGGAACACCGCCTGTGCTCCCGCGGCGATGCCCGTGAAGACCGCGAAATGCCGATCCTGCCTCACAACTGGGTGGACATTGGCATCACCAAGCAGCCCACCTTCTATGAAGAAGGCGAAAAGACTCAGCGCTGCACCGTAGGCGGCGAAACCCGCGTAACCGCGATTCCGCGCCTGGTATTCCCCGATGCTCATGTGTGCGCCTTTGGCCCCCGTCTGCGGGATGAAAACCTGTATCCCTATTCCTCTGATAAGTGGTATTACTTCACTCCCTTCGACGCTTCCATCAACGGCACCCAGACCTATGAGCTGGTTGCTTCCGATATGGTCATCGTTGGCGAAGTGACCCTGACCATCCGGGATGGCTATCTGACCATCGATTATTCCCTGAAGGGCAACAATTCCATTCGCGTGAACCTGGAATTCTTCACCGTGCTGAACCGGATCGGCGATATCAGCCAGTATGAGCCCGAACAGCTGATGCACCTGAAGATGAACCGCAATACGCCTTATAACCTGTATGAACGCTTTGGCGATGACACCCACCTGGTGCTATATTTCAACAGCCTGTGCTATGTGGAATATCATCCCGCCTTCGTCGCTGTGCGGTATGACTCTGCCGGACATAAGGATCTGCTCAGGATCATGCACAGCCTGATGGACTAAAAATCACATAACAAAATCCCGCCTTCGGGCGGGTTTTTTATGCGCGCCGCAGGCTGCGCATAAAGAACGCCTTCTCCCAAATGACGGAAGAAGGCGCTTTTATTCATTTTAGGGATGATTATTTTTCCTCTTCTGCGGGGCTGTTCAGCAGCGCGGCCAAAGCTTCTGTGCTGTCCGCTTTTTCTAGCAGGGGGAGATAAGCGTTCATGGCTT
Organism: uncultured Clostridia bacterium; assembly: GCA_946626395.1. GTDB lineage: Bacteria > Bacillota > Clostridia > Christensenellales > Aristaeellaceae > RUG563. The sequence continues at coordinate 5,424 of CAMOUF010000099.1, read as the reverse complement.
CGGCAGGGGTCAGGTCCTTTGCCATTTCCCGGAGCTGCTCGGCCACAGCCTGCTCCAAATCGGAAAGCAGCCATTCATTATGGATGGTAGCGCAGCCTTGGGGCTGGAGTACCAGGCGGCGGTCAGCGACGTATTCCAGAACGCAGCGCATGTTGCTGGTACCCTGGAAACCTTGCTGAATGGAGGCTTCCAATTCATTGGTGCTGTCGCTGATCATGGTGGCAATGATGGTCAGACTGCCGCCTTCCCGGGTATTCCGAGCAGCGCCGAAAAAGCGCTTGGCTTTGTTCAGGGCTCCGGCAGCCAGGCCGCCATTCAGGGAACGGGCGGAAGCGGGGGAGATGGCGTTCCCGGCCAGCCCCAGTTTGGTGAGGCTGTCGCAAAGGATCACCACGTCCTTCTTTTGCTCGGTGAGGCGCATGGCGCGTTCAATGGCAAGTTCTGCCACCCGGGCCTGGTTCTCGGCGGGTTCGTCAAAATTCGCATAGGCCATATCAGCCCTGACGGCTTCCTGCAGCTCTGTGATTTCCTCAGGCCGCTCGTCCAGCAGCACCATCATCACGTGCGCTTTGCTGTAATTTCTGGTGATCACAGCCGTCAGCTTTTTCAGCAGTTCCAGCCGGTTTACTCTTCCCGAGCAGGACAGCAGCGCCCGCTGCCCAAAGCCAATGGGGCAAAGATATTCCATCAGGCGCAGCACGGGATCGGTCTCCCGTTTATTGGTCAAAGCGATGCGCTTCTTGGGATAGATAGGCGTCATATCCTCAAAGCGGGGACGATTGGGAGATTCATCGGGAACCATGCCGTTGATTTCGGTGATAAACAGCATTGCGCCATACCGGTCGTTTTCCCGCTGGGGCCGGGTTTTGCCAACGATATAATCCCCGGTGCGCAGAGAAAAACGGCGAATCTGGGCGTTGGAAATATACACATCCTGCCTGCCGGACAGATAATGGCTGCTTCGTAAAAAACCATAGCCGTCCGGATGCAGCTCCAGCACGCCTTCGCCGTCGCCGCAGTCTCCGGCAGCCAGCAGATCAGACAGCCCGGAATTGCTGATCGGGGCGTCCCGATGCTGGGTATAGCCGGGCTGCTGGGAATAGCCATAGCCTCCGGCGGGGTTGCCTTCCCGGCCAGCGTAATCCTGCTGGACAGGAGCATTATAGCCGCGGTACTGTGGTTCGCTGTCCTGCTGGCCCTGATCCGGGCCGAAACGATTCACATAAGCTGGCTGCTGTGGCCGCTGCTGCATCCGGGGATCCGGGCGGGTATAGGAGCGCTGCTGCTCCTGCGCGGCCTGCTGCGGCTTGTTCCAGGAGGAATTGTTCTGCGGCCGCTGATAGGCAGTCTGGGTTTGATAAGCGCGGGGATTATGCCAGGCCCGGGAACCTTCCATGGTGAAAGCTGGGGCCTTGGATGAAATGGAGCTCAGCGAGGAGCCGGCAGGGGCAGCCGCGCCGGTGGGGGCGGGAGCGGGACGCTGAGTCAGCCGCGACGCAGGGGAGGGGGTCATAATCGGCGTATCCTCATCGGCTTCCTCGTCGTCCGTAATGATCGCTGCGCTGCGAATCGGCCGGGAAAACATTTCTGTTTGCTGATTGTCCGGGTTCTGGGGAGCTTCGGGCGTTTCAGGCGCGTTTCCCGCAGCGTGGGCGGAGGCCTCCTTTAATTTATCGATAATCCCTTGCTTGTTGATGCCCGCGCCCAGCTTTACACCCATTTCCTTGGCTTTTTGACGCAGCTCGATCACTGACATGTTTTCAAATAACTCGCTCATTCATTTCCTCCTTGATTCGCTGAAAACAGATATTTGGAATAATTGAATATAAACCCTTCTCTAAACCGAATAAACCGGAAAGACCCTGGGGAAAACCCATCAACGGTTCAGACTTTTTGCCATTTTGCGGAAGCTTTCGTTTATAAGCGGCATCATGGAATAAAACAGGAAACACCCTTTTTGTTTGATTACCTTCATTCAATGATTCAAATCATGTGACATTCTTCTCAACCATTCTGCTCCTTAAAAACTTCAAGATTCATAAACACATTATATCAAATCTTTTATTATATTTCAATCATTTTTAAAAATTATTCAATGAAAATAATGGATCAAATGAAAAAAGATATATTTTCCCAGACGGCATACACATGCCGCGAAGGATGAATAAAAAAGCTTGACTGTAACCGAAAACAAAGAAAAAACTGTTAAAATGTAAATCTTTTCCTTGCCTGGGCAGGAAAGTGGACGAGGCTGTCGAATAAGGTATGGAAAACAGGAGCGTAACAGAGGACGCTTCAAGGAGATGATCACGGTGCTGCTTTCCATGAAAAAGCTGACGAAAGAGTATGGCGGCCCCATTTGCCGGGCATGTCTGAATGAAATGAGCGGCGTGCATCTGCGCAGAAAAAACTGCTGGTATGTTTCCTATCAGGGCATTTGCCCCCGCTGCAATCAGGACGATAAAAATCTGGTAGCCAAACTGCGGTTTTCCGGAAAAGTGAAAGTGATGCTTCATGCCAGGCCGGGGCGCAGGGTGTAAACAGTATGCTTTTTCCAAAAAGAGGCGGAGGATTCCGCCTTTTTTGCTGGCTAAATAATTTCAACAAAATACTTCCATTTTCATATATACATATGGTATAATACTGTTTGTATCGCCCCGAAAGGGGCCGCTGAGCGTCGGGGCGCTTTGATCAAGAAGCCGGGCGCAATGAAATCAAAAAGCAATCATCTCTTGGGTGGTTTACAGTATGAAGAAAGCAGGGACGTAACCAATGAAAAAATTGACCATCGCGCTATGTGTCTGGATATTGATGACAGCAGTCCTGTGTCTGCCTGCCTTGGGCGAAGAAGTGAATGATCCTGTGATCACCCTGGACGGACAGATGATCAAAGTGATCTTTCATGATAAGGAAGGCGCTGTTCACACCTTTGTGATGCTGGACGAGATGGAGCATATCGTTTTGGCGGAGATGAGCACGGCCAATGAATGGAATCTGGCCTGGCAGACTGAGGGAACATATAAGGCCCGGGTGTATTATCTGGATGAATTCGGGCTGACCCAGAGCAAGGAAACACCCTGGACGGACGTGCGCTTTGGAACGCAGGCAGATGCGCCTGCGGAAGAGGAAATAGAATTGCCCCCGGAAGCGCAGCCGGAACAAGAAACGGAACCGGATTTGACAGCGGAGCCGGAAGTGGAAGCGACGGAAGCGCCCACTGCCGCGCCCCTTTCCTGGGATGATTTTATCGGTGGCGCGCCTGTGCTGCCTTCTTCCTTCTCCAATCCTGTTGAGTATTTTGAGCCCACACCCCGGCCCACCTCCGTTCCCCGGCCCACGGATGTGCCCTATACCCCGCCTGTCCATACAGGGACGGCCCCCGCGCCTGTGACTGTAACGTCCTCGCCGGTGCCCAGCCAGGCTCCGGCGCCCACCGCGGTGGCATCCTATGCGGGCACCAAGCCCTGCTTTGATCATATCGGCCTGCGTATCCGCATTGCCGATAATGAGTTCCATACCTCCACCAAGGGCCGCTCCGGCCCCGGCACAGACTTCCCCCAGGTGGCCACCCTGGACGTGGGGGAGGTGTATACCGTGCTGGACTGCCGCATTCTGGATACCGGCCACGTGCACTGGTTCCTGATTGAAAAGAACGGCTTGAACTGCTGGGTGGCCTCCGGCCGGTGCGAACGTTATTAACGGATCATTGAAGGGAAACCGATCGAAAATGGGAGAGCGGTTTCCCTTCTTCATTTCAATCTATCAAACCACAGAAAGGATGAGAAGCACATGCATTTGCTCACGCCGCCCATGGGCTGGAACAGCTGGAACACCTTCGGCCCCAATATTTCCGATGATCTGATCCGGGAAACCGCCCGGGTGATGAAGGAAAAGGGCTACCTTGAGGCAGGCTACCGATATATCGTGATCGACGACTGCTGGAGCCTGAAGGAGCGGGACGAACAGGGACGGCTGGTGCCCGACCCCGAAAAATTCCCTCATGGGATGAAGGCCTTGTCTGATTACGTACATTCCCTGGGCTTCCTGTTCGGCATGTATTCCTGTGCGGGGGTCCAGACCTGCGCGGGCTATCCCTCCTCCTATGACCACGAATTTGTGGACGCTCAGACCTTTGCCGACTGGGGCGTGGACTATCTGAAATACGATTTTTGCAATTTCCCCGCCAGTGCTGATGGCAAAAACCGCTACGCCACCATGTCCATGGCCCTGAAAGCCACCGGGAGGGACATCCTGTTCGCCGCCTGCAACTGGGGCACCAACGAGCCTTGGAAATGGATGAAATCCCTGGGCGCACATATGTACCGCTCCACCGGCGATATCCAGGACAATTTCAAGTCCTTTTCCTCTATTGCCCGCTCCCAGCTGGATAACTTCTGCATGAGCGGCGCATACTGCTTTAACGATATTGATATGCTCACCGTGGGCATGTACGGCAAAGGGAACGTGGCCCTGGGTCAAGCCTGCACCGATATGGATTACCAAACCCAGTTCGCCCTGTGGTGCATGCTCAGCGCGCCGCTGATGCTGGGAGGCGACGTGAGAAACATGACGGCTTTCTCCGAGAGCCTGGTAAAGAACCCCGGCCTGCTTCGGATCAATCAGGACGGGGAATGCCGCCCGCCGTATCCCGTGTACCGGGGCCGGGGGCTGAATAATGATTACGACCCGGAAACCAATTCCTGGTGGCATGAGTACCCGGACAGCGGGCTGACCCTGTTTAAGCATTTAAGCGGCGGAGAATTTGCCCTGGGTTATTTCAACTTCGCTCCCGCCTCCGGGGAAATCCCCTGCATTTTCGCCGACGCCGGCCTGCCTTATGGAAGCGGCGTGGCCTTGCACCTGACCGACGCCATCACCGGCGAGGATTTGGGCTGCCACCGGGATTACTTTCATGTGAAGCTGCCCGCTCACGGCAGCCGGGTGCTGCTGGCCAGGATGATAAAGGCATGAAGGAGCGCTGCTTCCGCTGCGGAAGGGCGCTGACGCGGGATGAAATCGCCGTAACGAAAAAGCTCGTCAACCGGGGCAGCACGGAATATTACTGCGTGAATTGCCTGGCCGCGTATTTTGAAGTGACCCCGGAGGAGATCCTGGAGAGAATCGCATATTTTAAAAAGATGGGCTGCACCCTGTTTGATCCGCCTGGCAACCCATGACATAAGTGTTCTTTCCCCCGCAATTGCGCGGGGGATATTTTTATGAGGCAGGAATAGAACCTGAAAAAGCGGGGGAGAGGAAACGGAAAAAGACGGCAAACAAAAAACCTCTGCTCAATGCAGAGGCTCAAGAGGCGCCATCCGGATTCGGACCGGAGCATAAAGGTTTTGCAGACCTTCGCCTTACCACTTGGCTATGGCGCCTTAAAAAATGGAGCGGTAGACGAGGCTCGGACTCGCGACCTCC
>CAMOUF010000098.1 GCA_946626395.1 uncultured Clostridia bacterium | reverse complement strand
TCCGCAATGCGAAACCGTTTGGATGGATGAAGGGGACGGGCAAAACGGAGAGGGGACCGGTGTGTCCCGGTATACCAAAGTGCTGATGGATGCAATTGAACAGTATGTGGACAATCATCCCGACGTGGATAAAAGCAGGATTTATCTGGGCGGCTGCTCCAACGGCGGCTATATGACCCTGAACCTGCTGGTGGAATATCCCGGTTATTTTGCCGCCGCGTTTCCCGTGTGCGAAGCGTATGACACGCTGGATCAGGAGCAGCGGATCGAAACGTTGGCAGCGCAATCCATTTGGTTCGTTCAATCCGCGGATGACAACGTGGTCAACCCGGAGCGGTACGTCATCCCTACCTATACCGATCTGGTTTTCGAGGAAGCGGAGGACTGCTGGCTCTCCATGTTTGACGGTTATCACCATGCCGTTTGGAGCACGGTGTTCCATGATTTGGTGAACGGCGTACAGGATGGGGACGATGTTTTTGAGAACATGGCCGCCCAGCCGGATCGGGAAAAGGGCGGAACCTGTACTGCCAACGGTATTGCCAATCTCTTTGATTGGCTGAACGAGCATGCGCTCTGATATCAAACCAAGCGGGACTTTTTAGAACGATTTACAAAAAGAGAATCAGGGCAAAAGAGTCGCTGATTCTCTTTTTCAGTTTGATTCATCGCGCTTAAGGCGGAATGAGTTGTAGTTCAGCATTCCTTCGAGTGAACATTTTCCTGCAAGCGTAAAGATGAAAAACGAAAAGATGTTCTTTGTTGCTATTTTGTGTTAGCTTCCTAAAGATTGGCCTCGATTCATTTCATCTTTTTTCTGTTGTTCTGCCTGCTGCTCCTGGATGCGTTCCCTCTCTTTCAGTAATGAACTCAATCAGGCAATGGGCGAACTACGTTTATTATAATAACTTAATTCAGTTAGATTGTCAATAGACTGGTTAAATTTTTTCTTGACTTAGTTTGTCAAAAGGTTTATGATAATCCTGTAGCTCACAGGAAGGAGGAATCAGAATGGGAATTGGCGAACGAATAAAAAGAATAAGAAAGCATTATGGATTAACACAAAAGCAATTTGGAGAAATAATCGGTATTTCTGATGTGGCAGTTTCTAAGCTTGAATCAGAAATAAATAAGCCTTCGGCTCAAACCATACGATTAATGTGCGGCGAATTCGGGGTACGTGAACCCTGGCTTAAAGAGGGAAGCGGAGCAATGAAAGTTCCCGAAACACCGACGGATGCGATTGAGCGGATTTCTATAGAAAATGATATTGCCGCGGCTATTTTTCGGGCATTGGCAAAAACACCGGCCGAGGAATGGAAAGCATTTCTTGAATTGGCGGTCAGAATAAAAAAAGAACTGGACGATGTGGAATCACAAATTAATTTGAATCTCCAATCCAATATGACGCCGGGATATTCAATTGAAGATTGGGACGAAGAGGATTCGGACGATGATCCAGACGAAAATCCGGAAGTAGCTGAGGAAGACAGCGACGATAAGTCTGAATGATATTCAAATTGGTTATGAATATTTCCTGATTTGCTATTGCAATATAACCTATATGTTATATAATGGAGGTGTACAACCTGATGCCTCCTGAAGGTAAAGTAATTGCTTTTCCATTTTCCGCAGCGCCTGATGGTTCTCCTCCGGTGCTGATTTTGGAATCAGCTGAGGATGAATTGCGTGATTTATATGAACGCAGCGGTGCCAGCCCCATGCTGCGTGCGCACTATAAAAAGCGAATTCAGTATTTGGCTGAACATGGGCGGCAGGCTGTCTTTCATGGAGAATGGTTTGAGCATTTGGAAGATGAACTGTACTCCATGCGGTTCAACGGTATCAGTCGATTGGGAAACTTGCGCATCATATATTGTTTTTATGGGAAATATATTGTGCTGCTGGTTCCGTTTCTTGAACAGGGAAGCAAGAGCTATGATGAAGGGAAACGAACCGCCCGCGCAAGGGTGAAATTGATCAAGGAGGGAAAAGTGGTATGGAACAGTTGAAAACCGCATTGAATGTGCTGCCTCCATCCGAGCATCCAGGGGAAGAAGTGTATTATGAAATATTGTGCGATTTTGGAATTGCACTGGTTGAATATCGTCGAAAGCATCATATGAAGCAGGAAGATTTGGCGCAGATGCTCCATGTTTCTCAAGCGATGGTATCCAAATATGAAAATGGAACATTCAATCTTTCGCTTCGGACGATGTGCGATATATGCGCGCAGATTGGGTACCAGCTGCAAGTGAGCATTGCTGGCGGCGCGTCATCGAATGAAGAACCAAAGGAAATGTGAAGAACCAGAACAAATGTTAAAAGCCGCTGTTCAGAGCGGCTTTTGAATACAGCGTAATGATGGAGGTGAGCAACATGCCCCGGCAGAAAAAACAGCACCTGAAAAAGAGAAAAGACGGACGGTAATATGATGGAAATAGACAGGATCATGGTTCAGTGTGATGTGTTTTTTAAGTATGATTCCGGAATTCTGGCAACGAGGGGGAAAGAATCGTGTACCGGATTGCCATTGTGGAAGACGAAGAGCAAGATTATCTGCGGGCAAAAGAATACTTGAATCGATACGGACAAGAAAGAAATGTGAATTTTGAGATCCGGCGGTATGACAGCGCCGAGGTATTTTTAACGAATTATCAGAGCCAGCATGATATCATCTTTATGGATATTCGCATGGGCGGCATGGATGGGATGCGGGCGGCCCGGAAGCTGCGGGAAATGGATCAGGCGGTGATTCTGATTTTCCTGACCTCCCTGGCGCAGTATGCTGTACAGGGATATGAGGTGGACGCGCTGGATTACATCCTTAAGCCCCTGGCCTATCCTTCTCTTGAATTAAAGCTCACCAAGGCTTTGAGCAGGTGCAGGAAAGACGAGGAGGAGATGCTGCTCACGGTCGGGACAGACCATATCCGGGTGGCGGCGGACAGCCTGCTGTATGTGGAAGTGTTCGAGCACCATTTGCAATTCAAAACAGATCAGGATATTATCAAGGGCTACGGTACCCTGAAGGACGTGGAAAAGATCCTGCCGCAAACAGGATTTTTCCGATTGAATAACCAAACCATCGTGAACCTGCGCCGGGTGCAGCGGGTCAACGGCAGCACGGCGGTGGTGGACGGCAGGGAATTTGATATCAGCCGGATGCGGAAAAAAGAATTCCTTTCAGAATTTCACCGGTATGGGATCAATGGATAAGGGGGTGAGCACATGATTGGCCAACAAATTCTTCGTTATTTGCAGGATGATTTTCATATTCTTTTATCCGTCATGGCGGGCTGTTATCTGGTGATCAGCCAAATGGAAAAAAGAAAACACTGGCCCCTTCGGCTGATCGTTTCTTTTCTTGCCATCAGCGTTTGGATGTGCGTTTTTTCTCCCGATTTTACCAGCATGACCGGCAGGCAAATCATGATCGCCTCCACCGTCAAATATACCGGACTGTTTTTGCTGAACGCGTTGGCGGCCATGTTTTACGCGAAGGTCAATTTCTTCACCGCCCTGTTTGCGGCTACGGTGGGCTACAGCTTGCAGCACGCCTGCGAGCGGGGCTGGGAAGTGGTGCGGAACCGCATGGAGATGCCTGTCTGGCTGGACCGTGTGATTCTGGTCGTCATCATGATCGCCGCTTTGTATCTTTACGGCAGGATCGCTGTATGGAATCGGAAATATAAGCGTTTCAATCACATCGACCGGCTGGACAGCAAGATTCTCGTGATGATCGCGGCGGTGGTGGTGGGGATCAATATTGTGATGGATTTGTGGCTCTATTCCATCGTTGAAGATATTTCCTCAGCGGTGATCGACTATACCCGAATTGCTTCCACGGTGACCTCCTTCCTGGTGCTGCTGGTGAGCATGTGCCACCTGCGGGAGTCCGATTCCACGGTGCGGGCGGAAATCGCGGCCCAGCTGCTGCACAGTGAGCAGGCGCGGTTTGCCCAGGACAAGGCGATTCACGACGCCATCAACATCAAATGCCACGACATCCGCCACCAGATCGCGGCGCTGGGTGAGAAGGGGTATCGCAAGGAACTCAAGGAAATCGGCAGCCTGGTGAATATTTACGACGCGGCCGTGCGCTCCGAGAATACGGCGCTGGACGTGGTGCTGAGCAATAAATCCCTGGCCTGCCTGAACAAGAGCATCACCTTCTCCTGCATCGCCGACGGGCGGCAGCTGGATTTTATGGCGGATGAGGATGTGTACGCGCTGTTCGGCAATATTCTGGACAACGCCATCGAAGCGGTCAGCCAGATCGCCGATCCGGAGCGCAGGGTCATTTCCCTGTCGGTGAGGATGCGGGCGGGCTGCCTGATCATTGAGGAAGAAAACTTCTTTGAAGGCGAGATCCGCTTTGACGACGGTCTGCCCATTACCAGCAAGGAGGATAAAAACTATCATGGCTTCGGGATGCAGAGCATTCGGATGCTCACCGAGCGCTATGAGGGCGATATCCAGCTGGAAAGCGACCAGGGCATTTTCAAGCTGTCCATTATGCTGCCGGTTCCGAAAGCGTAATGAACGCTTTCAATCACCAGGCAATAGGCATTAGGCAATAGGCAATAGTAGAAAGAGTGCAGTGTGCAGGTTTCAGAGTACAGAGAATATAGACGGACACAAACAACGCATCCAGACTTGGAACGGCAAAAATCTCTGAACTCTGAACTCTTCGCTCTGAGCTCTCTTTCTATTGCCTAATGCTTATTGCCTATTCGCTAAAGTGATGTATACATGAGCAGGGCTCCATGACGGGGCCTTCTTTTTTGGCTGCAATTTGACCGGAAATGCAAAAAAAGTTGTCAATCATACCAAAGAAGTTGCGGCGCTTGAAAACGATCATGGATGGAAATATACTATGATTAACCAATTCTGACAAGAGGAGGCGCGGCTATGCAGGTATTCAATCCTTACCTCCCATCCTGGGAATACATTCCTGACGGCGAGCCTCACGTATATGGCGACCGGGTGTATGTGTACGGCTCCCATGACAGATTCAACGCGCCGATTTTCTGCGTGAACGATTATGTGTGCTGGTCCGCGCCGCTGAATGATTTGAGCCAGTGGCGCTGCTCCCCGGTGATTTTCAGCAAAAAGCAGGACCCAATGAACATAACGGGCCTGCGGCTGCTGTTTGCCCCGGATGTGACGCAGGGGCCGGACGGCAGGTTTTACCTGTATTACGCTTTTGATTTCATGGGCGCCATCGGCGTGGCGGTGTGCGATACGCCGGATGGCAAATACCAGTTCCTGGGCCACGTCCATTACAAGGACGGCACCAAATTCGGCAGCCGGAAGGGCGACGAATTTCCTTTTGACCCCGGCGTGCTCACCGACGACGACGGGCGGGTGTGGCTGTATTCCGGGTTTGCTACCAAGGTGCCGCCCATCCTGAGCCGGTTCCGGAACCTGAAAAACAGCGGCGGCGTGGTGATGGGGCTGGACAGCGACATGGTGACCATCATCCAGGAGCCCAAGCTGCTTTTCCCCCGGAAGGGCAACTGCCCGCCGGAGGAATTCAAAGGCCACGAGTTTTTCGAGGCGTCCTCCATCCGGAAGATCGACGGGAAATATGTGTTCGTGTATTCCAGCGCCAATAACCATGAGCTCTGCTACGCGGTCAGCGACCGGCCCGACGGCGCTTTCCGGTACGGCGGCACCTTGGTGGATCAGGGCGATCTGTATCTGAACGGGAACGCCGATGAAGCCCATGCCCTGAATTACCTGGGCAACACCCACGGCGGCATGGCGAACCTGAACGGCGATTGGTACATTTTCTATCATCGCCAGACCAATCAGCATTCCTATTCCCGCCAGGCCTGCGCGGAAAAGCTGAAGCGCACGGAAAACGGCGGATTCCGGCAGGCGGAGGTCACCTCCTGCGGACTCAACGGCGGGCCGCTGAAGGGCGTGGGGGAGTATCCCGCCCGCATCGCCTGCAACTTGTGGAGCAGACAGGGCACCGCCCGGTACGACAAAAAATTCGATAAGAAAGCCCATCCCTATTTCACCCAGGATAAAAAGGACGACGATCACTCCGCCGTGCAGTATATCGCCAACATGCGGGACGGGGCCGTGGCGGGGTTCAAGTATTTCGATATCCGCAGCGCCCAGTGCCTGCGGGTCAGCGTGGGCGGCCAGTGCAAGGGGACCATGCAGGTCAGCGATACCCCGGATTTCAAGGCTGTGGCTGCGGAGATTCCCGTGTCCTCCACCGGCGGACGCGTCTGGCAAAGCGGGAAGCTGAAACTGGAAAACGGCGTGAAGCCCCTGTATTTCCGCTTCCTGGGCGAAGGGGCACTGGATTTTTACGCCTTTGAGCTCGCATAAGCGCTGGCGAGCGTGAAAACTCATTTTCATTCGTTCATTCCCCGTCCCTGGGAGGGCGGGATGAAAATAATCTAAAAGGAGAGAACAACCCATGAAAAAACTGTTGTCTCTGATGCTGGCGCTCTGCATGGTGCTCAGCTGCGTGCCCGCCCTGGCGGAAGCGCTGCCCACCACCTATGTGGAAGCCACCGGCACGGTCTCCGGCGCGCTGGATGCCCGGGGCCACTTCTACACGGACTACAGCACCCTGGATGAAGCCCTGGCGGCGGGCAACCGCGTCCACCTGCAAATGGTGGAAGAGGGCCAGGTGCTGCTCAAGAACGAAAACGGCGCCCTGCCCCTGAAGGCGGACGAACGCGAAGTCACCTTCCTGGGCATCGGCTCGGTGGACTTCGTCCGGTCCGGCGGCGGCTCCGGCGCGGCCAGCGGCACCAGCTACAAGATGAACTGGTTCGAGGGCTTTGAGAGCGAAGGCTTCCATATCAACCCCAAGACACGGGCGCTGTATGAAAGCATTTTCGCCGTGCAGGGCGGCCAGAACGACGCCAACGATTCCGGCAAGCTGCTGGAGCCGGACATGAAGTATTACAGCAAGTCCGTCACCAGCACCTTCGCGGCCTATGACGACGTGGCGTTCGTGGTGATCAGCCGCTTCGGCCGTGAGAACATGGACACCAAGACCAACAACGTGGAAGGCCACAGCAACCCCGACGACCATTACCTGCAGCTGGATGACAACGAGCACGCTGTGATCAAGCTGGCCAAGGAAAACTTCAAGAAGGTCGTTGTGCTGATCAACTCCTCCATGATCATGGAAATCCCTGAGCTGAACGCTCCCGTGGACACCGAATACGGCGTGGACGCCATCCTGTGGGTCGGCGGCGTGGGCGACCAGGGCACCAAGGCCGCGGCGGAAATCATCACCGGCAAGGTGAACCCCTCCGGCCACACCCCTGACCTGTGGTATGCCAACTTCAAGAACGACCCCACCTGGACCAACTTCGGCGATATGAGCCAGGTCAAGGATGAAAACGGCGAACGCATGTCTCCCTGGCTCACCTATCCCGACGGCAGCGATTCCGTGTATTCCGACGTGGAATTCCGCGAAGGCATCTACTTCGGCTATCGCTACTATGAAACCAAGGCCGCCGATATGAACGCCCAGGAAGCCGGCAGCGGCGATAAATGGTATCAAGAAGCGGTTATGTATCCCTTCGGCTTCGGCCTGAGCTACACCACCTTCGATTGGGAACTGGTGAATGCCTCCGACGCCGCCATCACCGCCCCCAACCAGCGCCTGAGCGTGGCCGTGAAGGTCACCAACACCGGCAAGGTGGCCGGCAAGGACGTTGTGCAGCTGTACGCCACCACCCCCTATACCGCGGGCGGCATTGAAAAGGCCCATGTGGTGCTGGTGGACTTCGGCAAGACCGGCCTGCTGCAGCCCGGCGAAAGCGAAACCCTCACCCTGAGCATGACCGCCCAGGATATGGCTTCCTTCGACTGGAACGACGCCAACGAAAACGGCTTTGAAGGCTACGAGCTGGAAGCGGGCGAATACATCCTCTCCGCCCGCCGCAACAGCCATGACTGCGTGCTGGAAGCCAAGTTCAACGTGGCCGAAGGCATCCTGTGCAAGACCGACCTGGTCACCGGCGCGGAAATCGTGCCCGTGTTCGTGGATGATTTCGACACCACCCGCGAGGACCTGCTGGACAACATGATCACCCGCGGCGAGGGCCTCACCCAGCCCAAGGCCCAGACCAAGGAAGAGCGCGTGATGGCCGATTGGGAAGCCGCCGTGCTGGACGCTGAAGAAACCTACTATCCCTACAACGACGAAGAAGGCCAGCCCTGGTACGTGTCCGAAGTGCCCGAAGGCTGGACCCAGGGCGCTCCCACCGACGTGACCCTGGCCGACGTGGCGGGCCTGGTGTACACCGAACCCACCGTGGAAGACGGCGTGGCTACCGCCGCTACCGATGAAGTATCTAAGAAGTGGGACGAATACATGAACAGCCTGACCTGGGACGAATTGACCGCTCTGGTGCTGGGCGGCGAAGGCGGCCAGGACGGCCCCGTGCAGTTCGGCGGCACCTGCTGGCAGTCCACCCCCATCGCGGCGGCTACCTTCGATAAGAAGCTGGTGAAGGAACAGGGCGACCTGTACGGCAACCAGGCGCTGTTCAAGGGCCTTGTGGCCTGGCGCGGCCCCGGCACCAACATCCATCGCAGCCCCTTCAACGGCCGTGTGTTTGAATACTACTCCGAAGACCCGTTCCTCACCGCCCAGATGGCTTCCATCATCGTGGACGCCGTGCAGCAGAAGGGCATCGGCTGCTATGCCAAGCACTTCTTCGCCAACGTGCAGGAGCACAACCGCGCTGACTTCGGCGGCGTGTGCACCTTCGCCACCGAGCAGGTGTTCCGTGAAATTTATCTGCGCTCCTTCGAGTGGATGGTCAAGTACGGCCACACCACCGGCATGATGACCTCCTTCAACCGCGTGGGCTACGTGGTCAACTCCAACAACTGGGCCGTCCATGAATCCCTGCTGCGCGATGAATGGGGCTTCCATGGCTCCACCATCGATGACGCCTGGGCCAAAGACTTCGTGTCCGTCGACCTGATGATGCGCGCCGGCGACGACGTGCTGATGGGCAGCGACGCGGCCTTCAAGACCTACCTCACCCTGGGCGAATGGGACGCTGCCGCCCGCGACGGCAAGGGCCTGGTGAAGGTGCCCACCGAAGACGGCGATGATATGTTCCTCTCTCCCACCCATTACTACAACGTGCGCAAGAGCGCCCAGCGCCTGCAGCAGTCCTTCGTGAACTCCAATAAGTACAAGAACTTCGCTTCCTCCTACGCCCTCCACGCCACCGTGTTCTACGGCGTGAAGAACCAGGCGGAAATCACCTGCCCCGATACCAGCGACTTCACCGTCACCCTGGCTGAAGGTCAGGAGCCCATCCCCGGCATCGACGTGAGCGGCTTCGTGGTCAGCTATGACCATCCCCAGACCGGCACCGAAATGCGCGAAGTGTTCGGCTCTCCCTCTCCCAGCGCTGTGTACGGCGATTATCCCGCCATGGGCACCTATGAAGTCATGGTGAATATGGAATGCGACGGCTACATCGCGGTCAACAATGTGAAGCTGACCATCGACGTGGTGTCTCCCATCCAGGTGAACGGCGAAAAGCAGATGGGCGCCGAGGGCGAATATCCCGTCATCGAGCTCACCAAGGACGCCGCCGCCGAGCTGGTCATTGATTCCGAACCCTATGCTTACCAGGCCTTCCTGGATATGGGCGGCTTCTCTCCCATGCAGGTGACCAACTACTACGGCAAGCAGGGCAAGAATTACCTGCGCGACGAAGAAAAGACCCACGCCGACGGCACCACCATCCCCTATGCCGAAGCGGAAGAAAAGTTTGAAGTGACCTACGCCATCGAAGGCGACCTGCCCGCTGGCCTGACCGCCGAGCCCATCACCGGCATCGCTCACGGCCTGCGCACCAATAAGCCCTTTGAAGTGGTCACCGGCATCAAGCTGGCTGGCACGCCCACCGAGGCTGGCGAATATGTGATCACCGTGGTGGCCAATGTGCCCATCTGCTCCGCTATGGCGGGCATCTGGCTCAGCCCCAGCGAAGTGCTCACCATCACCCAGTCCTTCCTGGTGGTTGTGAAGTAAGCAATAATCCGTGAAGGAAGCGGCTGCCGGGTTTCCCGGCGGCCCCTTCCTCCCAGGGCACGGCGCTGCGCCGCGCCTTGTGGGGAAGGCTGAGCGAATCAGCCGCTCCGTTGAATTATTATAAAGGAGGAAACATACATGAAGAAATTTGCGATCCTGCTTCTGGCGCTGGTTCTGTGCCTGAGCCTGTGTGTGTCCGCGCTGGCCGGGGACGATTTGGACAAGAGCAAGAAGGTCAGCAAGGCCGAGGTGGGCCAGCTGCCGGTGAAAACCGCCTATGTGATCGGCGAGGAATTCACGCTGGAGGGCGGCACCATCAAGGTGACGTACGCCGATGGAACCACCGATGAAATCCCCATGACCGCGCCCAGCATCACGGTGAAGGAGCCCGGCCTGAAGGCCAGCGGCACCAAGACCGTGCAGATGAAGGTGGGCGGCAAGAACGTGAAGTTCACCGTGGCTGTGGCCAACAACTCCTTCATCGTCACCTATGACCAGAATTATGAGGGCGCGCCCGCTGCCGAGCAGGCGGAAACCGTGAAGGGCGAAAAGGCCGAAAACAAAGCCGCCGTCCGGGACGGCTATACCCTGGTGGGCTGGTATGTGAACCCCGATTTCACCGCCGCCTGGGATTTCAAAACCGGCGTCACTGAGGATACCACCCTCTATGCCCTGTGGACCAGGGACGGCGCGGAATATGCCAATGTGACCTTCGATTATGATTTCTATGGCGTGAAGCTGAACAAGTACAGCTATCCCGTGGAAGTGGGCGCGGCCGTGAAAAAGCCCGTGGCGGATCCCGTCCGCGTCGGTTATACCTTCGATAAGTGGGTGAACGAGGACGGCTCCGACTACGATTTCTCCGCTCCCATCTCCGGCGATGTGACCATCAAGGCCGCCTGGAACAAGGCCGTGTCCGGCGTGCAGGAATACCTGTTTGAAGCGGAAGACACCAACCTGACCGGCAAGACCGGCCCCGCCATCTCCGGCACGGCCAACGAAGTGGGCATGATCATGTCCAGCGAAATCGGCGGCGCCAGCGGCAACCGGTACGTGGGCTATATGTATCAGTTCGGCAACACCATCGACTTCTATCTGGCCTGCGACGAGGATGTAAACGACGCCCGCATTTCTATTTCCCTGAGCGCTGAAATGGAAGGCCTGCATCTGACCCCCGCCGAATACGGCATCAGCGTGAACGGCCAGTACCTGCCCTACGGCGTGATCGAAATCACCGACGTGCCCCCCATGAATATGTCCACCTTCACCGCTGATCCCGCTCCCTTCCAGGTGTTCATCGTGGGTGAAAACGTGCCGCTGCAGAAGGGCGCCAATGTGATCAAGCTGGAAACCCTGAACAATCAGGCCTATACCGGCACCACCATGCTGGCTCACGCCCCGCTGGCTGACTACCTGAAGATCGAAACCACCGCCGTGGTCACCTGGGACGAAAACTTTGGCGAACCCGCTCTGGACAATTATAAGAAGTAAGCCAAGTTCAAAGTTTTAAGTTCCAAGTTCTAAGCAGGAGAACCGTCCGGCGCAGGCGCATGGATTTGCGCTGAACGAAAACCGCTTGGAACCTGGAGCTTGAAGCTGAAAACTTTCTTCAATCATGACGGGAGGAAATGTTTCCATGACAGCGGTTCCTGCGAAGAAAAAGCATAAGAACGTGGCGGTCAAGGTGTGGGCGATTATTTCCGCGCTGGTGCTGGTTGTGGTCGGCGTGGTGAATTACCTGGCCCTGAACAAGGACGCCCCGTATTATTTGGGCAGCTTCTTTGACGTGTTCTTCGGCGGACAAAGGCCCATTTACGATGATTCCATCGCCTCCATGTATCCGGCATTGAAGGCCCAGAGCAAGGACGAGGCGCTGCTGAACGCCCAGGCCGTCAACGTGCGGCTGGCCCAGGAGGGCTTCGTGCTGCTGAAAAACCAGGGCGCTGCCCTGCCCCTGCAAAAGGGCGCGAAGATTTCCGTGTTCGGCAAGAACAGCGTGAATTTAAGCTACGGCGGCAGCGGCTCCGGCGGCTTCGACACCAGCAACAATAAGGACCTCTACGCCGCCCTGAACGAAGCGGGCTTCAAAACCAACGACACCCTGAAAAAGTTCTATGAGAACAACGGCCAGTCCGGCCCCGCCCGGGCGGCCAACTCCTCCGACCTGGACTCCGGCGGCAACCAGATGATCTCCACCGCCGAAACGCCCCAGAGCAAATATACCGACGCGGTCAAGAACAGCTACAAGGATTATAACGACGCGGCACTGGTGGTCATCACCCGCATCGGCGGCGAAGGCTTCGACCTGCCCCGCTACCAGGGCAAGACCGAAGGCGCGGTGGCTCCCGACAGCCATTACCTGGAATTGGACCAGAACGAACGGGACCTGCTTGCCGCCGTGTGCGACGCGGGCTTCAAGCATGTGATCGTGCTGTTCAACATTCCTTCCTCCTTTGAGGCCACCTTCCTGACTGATCCCAACGATGCCCCCTTCGCGGACAAGATCGATGGCGCGCTGTGGATCGGCTTCACCGGCTCCAACGGCATCCTGGCCCTGGGCGATATCCTGAATGGCAATGTGAACCCATCCGGCCATCTGGTGGATACCTGGGCCGCGGACTTTACCAAGAATCCCGCCTTCATGAACTTCGGCACCGGCGCCACCGCCGACAGCACCGATAAGTACGACGGCGGCCTGTACTACTCCGTGGACTACGAAGAAGGCATCTACGTGGGCTACCGGTACTATGAGACCCGGGGCTTCACCGACGGCGAGGACTGGTATAAAGCCAATGTGGTGTTCCCCTTCGGCTACGGCCTGAGCTACACCGATTTTGCATGGACCGTGAAAGCTCCCTCCGCTTCCGAAATCACCCAGGACGGCGTGATCACCGTGGATGTGGAAGTGAAGAACACCGGTAAGGCGGCGGGCAAGGACGTGGTGCAGCTGTATGCCTCCGCGCCTTACACCGAAGGCGGCATTGAAAAGGCCCATAAGGTGCTGGTGGGGTACGCCAAAACCAAGCTCCTGAACCCCGGCGAAACCGACACCGTCACCCTGGAATTTGATCCCTACACCGCCGCCAGCTACGACTACGCCGACGCCAATGAAAACGGCTTTGCCGGGTATGAGCTGGAAGCGGGGGACTACACCCTGTTTGTGAGCAAAAACGCCCATGAAGCGGTGAGCGAAATCACCCTGACCCTGGGTGAAGATATCCAGTATGATGCCGATCCCGTAACCGGCGAAACGGTGGAGAATCGCTACACCGGCCGCGACGGCGTGCTGGACAGCGATTGGCAGCTGTCCACCAAGCTCTCCCGCGCCGATTGGGAAGGCACCTGGCCCACCCCCCAGGGCGCGCAGGAGCACGCGGGCACGGAAGAGCTCTACGAGCAGATCAAGGATACCGAGCACAACAACCCCACTGAGTTTGAAGAAGAGGAGTATATCCCCTGGTTCGGCTCCGACGTGGTGTCCAAGCTGCGGGACCTGCTGCCCGCCGAAACTCCCGAACGCACCGCCAGCGCCATCGTGGATTATGAGGACGAGCGCTGGGAAGAAATCATTGACGCCTGCTCTGAGGAAGATGTGCTGGCGCTGCTGAACAACGGCGCGTACCACACCCTGCCCATTGAAAACATCGGCATGCCCGCCACCCTCCACGGCGACGGCCCTGCGGGCTTCACCTGCTTCCTGAACCGGGAACAGGTGAACGGCACCTGCCAGTATGTGTCCGAGCCCGTCATGGCCTCCACCTGGAATGTGGAGCTCATGGAAGAAATGGGCGAAGCCCTGGGCGAGGAAGGCGTGTTTGGCGACCGGGCCACCGGCCAGCCCTACTCCTCCATCTACGCCCCCGGCGTGAATATCCACCGCGTGCCCTTCGGCGGCCGGTGCTCTGAATATTTCTCTGAGGACCCCTTCATCTCCGGCATGATGGCCGCTGCGGAAATCCAGGGCGCTCAGCGCATGGGCGTGCTGATGACCGTGAAGCATTTCGTGGCCAACGAGCAGGAAACTCACCGCTCCATCGGCGGCGACCTGAGCTGGCTCACCGAACAGGCCCTGCGGGAAATCTACTTGAAGCCCTTTGAATACGCCGTGAAGAAGGGCGAAACCCGCGCCCTCATGACCTCCTTCAACCGCATCGGCACCCGCTGGACGGGCGGCGATTTCCGGCTGGTGACGGAGATCCTGCGCAACGAATGGGGCTTCAGGGGCTTTGTGATCTGCGACTTCAACACCATTCCCCAGTACATGATCCCCAAGCAGATGTACTACGCGGGCGGCGATCTGGATCTGGCCACCCTCACCTCCTCCATGTGGATGGACCCCGACACCTCCGATACCGGCGACGCCGTGGTGCTGGGCAAGGCGGTCAAGAACCTGCTCTACGCCTTCGTGAATTCCAACGCCATGAACGCCGAGGTCATCGGCTACAAGCCCGCCGTGTGGCGCGATTATCTGAAATACGCTGATATCGGCCTGGGCGCGGTGATCGTCCTGTGGGGCGTGTGGGCCTTCGTCCACAACGCCAGGAAAAAGAAGAAGGCGAACGCCTGATGAATCAGCGCCCCGCTCCCTTTCCCGGGGGCGGGGCGCTTGACGAAACGGAATAAAGCAATTATCATAAAACGATAACACACGCGCATGGAGGCGACCGCCATGGATGAAAAGCAAACGCTGCTGAACGCCCTCCGGGAGATCCGGGACGACGTGGACTTTGCCCATGAAACCGCCCTGGTGGAGGACGGGCTCATTGACTCCCTGGACCTGACGCAGATCATTGCCGTCCTGGACGAGCTTTTTTCCGCGCATATCCCGGCGGGGGAAATCGAGCCTGAAAACTTTAACAGCGTGGACGCCATGCTGGCCCTGGCCCACCATTATCAAACGCTATGAATGTCAGAAATGTATTGGAATGGCTGGAGGCCGCCGCCGCGTCCGCCCCGGACCGAGCGGCTTATGACGCCCATGGAGACCGCCTGACCTGGCGGGAAACCGCAGGCCTGGCCCGGTTCGTGGGCGGCTTTTTGGCGTCCCGCATTCCCGCCCAATCGCCGGTGCTGATCCTGATGGACAAAAGCCCCACCTGCGTCACGGCCATGCTGGGCGCGGTGTACGCGGGCTGTTTTTATACGCCCCTGGACGCTTCCATGCCCCCGGCCCGGATGCGCCTGATCCGGGAAAAGCTGAACCCCGCCGTGATTCTTTGCGAGGATAAATACCGGCAAACCGCCGAAGAAATTTCCGATGGCGCGCCGGTATACGCCGTGTCCGACCTGCGCGGGCTGCCTGACCCGGCCCTGCTTTCCCAGCGCCGGAACAATCATTTGGACACGGATTTATTGTATGTGCTGTTCACCAGCGGCTCCACCGGAACGCCCAAGGGCGTGGCCATCACCCACCAAAGCGTGATCGACTTTGTGGAATGGGCCTGCGGCGCCCTGCGCCTGCCCGCGGGCTGCCGCTTGGGAAGCCAGGCCCCTTTTTATTTTGATAATTCCGTGCTGGATCTTTACTGCGCCATGCGCCAGGCGGGCAGTGTGTTTCTGATCAACAAATCCTTATTCATGTTTCCCGGCAGGCTGCTGGACGAATTGCGCCTGGAAAAGATCGACACCGTCTTCTGGGTGCCCTCCGCGCTCACGGCGGTGGCAAGCAGCGGAGCGCTGGCTTCTCATTGGGTGCCCTGGTTAAAGCGGGTGTTTTTCTGCGGCGAGGTGATGCCCTGCCGCACCCTGAACCTGTGGAAGCAGGCGCTTCCGGACGCGGACTTTGTGAATATGTATGGCCCCACGGAGATCACCGACGTGTGCGCCTGGTATCGGGTGGACCGGGATTTTGCCGACGGGGACGCCCTGCCCATCGGCTTTCCCTGCGCCAATACCCGCATCGACCTGATCGACGGGGAAATCTGCGTCAGCGGCGCGGGCCTTTCTCCGGGGTATTACCGGGACCCGGAAAAGACGGCGGCGGCGTTTGCCGCCCATCCTTTTCTTCCCATGCAGCGCATGTACCGCACCGGCGATTTGGGCGCGTATAATGACCGGGGGGAGCTCATGTTCCTGGGCCGGCGGGACAGCCAGATCAAGCGCAGCGGCTACCGCATCGAACTGGGGGAGATCGAAGCCGCCCTCATGACGGCGGAAAATGTCATGGACGGCTGCTGCGTTTATGACCCAGCCAGGGAAAAAATCCTTTGCGCCTGGGCGGGAGAGGCGGAGGAAAAAGCCCTGAAAGCCCATCTGAAAACCCGCCTGCCCAAGTACATGCTGCCCGACCTATGGATGCGGCTTTCCGCCTTACCCAAAACCGGCAGCGGGAAAACCGACCGGCTCCAAGTGAAACGGATGTATGATGATGAGCATACTGTCCTTTGAAATGATCCTGTTCTGCCTGGGCATGGCGGCGGTCTATTATCTGCTGCCCCTGCGGGTCCGCTGGGCGGTGCCGCTCATGTTCAGCGGCGCGTTTGTGATCCTGGCAGGCACACAAGGCGCGGCGTATCTGGCGGCGGTCTGCCTGCTTTCCTGGCTGGGCGGCAGGGGGCTGGACGCCCTGCGGCGCAAGGGCG